>JAYTBF010000178.1:0-4234 GCA_043737175.1 Burkholderiales bacterium | reverse complement strand
TCGAAACCGATTCGCCTTACCTGGCGCCAACCCCACATCGCGGCAAAATGAATCAGCCGGGATACGTGAAACACGTTGCAGAATTTGTTGCGCAACTTAGAGGCGTGTCGGTTGAGGAAATCGCCGAGGCCACCACCGCCAATTTTTATCGGTTGTTTAAATTCGCCACGCCACCCGCCGCCTAACGGCCATTTGATTGGGCAGCCACCGGCTGAGTTCAGTAATTACCGGCAAAATGCCGCACTTCGTCACCCACATTCGTATTTTGGGCTGCGCCTCCGGTAATATCTCGCGATACAAAATAAAAGGGGAGTGTGCATCATGTCTGATATGACCCGTAGTTTTATTGGTGTGGCCTTGCTGATTTTGATTGGCTGGTTATTTTCGATGAATCGCAAGAGTGTCAATTGGCGCATTGTGTTGTCGGCGCTGGTTTTGCAAATGAGCATCGGCGCGCTGGTGTTATTTTCGGATCAAGGGGCCGCGGCGTTAAAGTCTGTCGCCGAAACCGTGACTAGCGT
The DNA here is from genome assembly GCA_043737175.1 of Burkholderiales bacterium. Taxonomy (GTDB): domain Bacteria; phylum Pseudomonadota; class Gammaproteobacteria; order Burkholderiales; family Usitatibacteraceae; genus UKL13-2. Next base: position 3,713 of record JAYTBF010000178.1, on the reverse strand, counting down.
GCTCAAGTTTGGCAACAAGGGCACCGAATTTTTGTTTGGTGGGTTGGTCAGCAACAAGATGTTTGAAGTATTCGGCGGCATGGGTTTTGTATTTGCCTTCCGTGTGTTGCCGGCCATCATTTATGTGACCGCCTTGATTGCCGTGATGTATCACCTTGGGGTGATGGGCTGGATCATCAAAATTATCGGTACCGCACTGCAAAAGTTGCTCGGTGTGTCCAAGATTGAATCGTTTTGCGCGGTCACCACCATATTCCTGGGTCAAAACGAAATGGGCGCGGCGGTGAAACCGTTTGTAGGCCAACTCAAAGGGCCGACCATTTTTGTCATCATGACTTCCGGCATGGCGAGTGTTGCCGGTGCCGCCTTGGCCGGTTACGCCGGGCTGGGTGTCAAGGTTGAGTACTTGATTGCCGCGTCGTTTATGGCGATTCCGGGTGGGTTGTTATTCGGTAAGTTGTTGTGCCCGTCAAACGAGCCGGACAATATCAATTTTGACAATATCCAGTTTGAAGAAAAGAAGCCGGCCAATGTGATTGAAGCGGCCGCAAGTGGCGCCTCGTTGGGTTTACACATTGCGCTGGCGGTAGGTGCAATGTTGATCGCCTTTATCGGTTTGATCGCACTGTTAAACGGCATGGTTGGTGGCGTTGCCGGTTGGATGGGTTTTGCCGACACCAATATGGAAACATTGCTGGGCAAGGCGTTTGCGCCATTGGCGTATATGCTCGGTGTGTCATGGGAACATTCAGCGTTTGCCGGTAACCTCATCGGCCAGAAAATGATCTTGAATGAGTTTGTCGCCTACGTTGGTCTGGCGCCGTATTTGCAGGACCCCGTTAAGGTGGCTGCGGCCGGGTTGACGGTGATTGACCCTCGCACCCTGGCGATTTTATCGTTTGCGTTGTGTGGTTTTGCCAACATCGCCTCGATCGCGATTTTGTCGGGCGCGTTTGGCAGCGTGGCGCCGCACCTGCGCGGCATCGTCGCCAAGTACGGCTTGCGGGTGGTGGTGGCCGCAACCTTGTCGAATTTGATGAGCGCAACCATCGCCGGGATATTCTTATCCTCGCGTTATTGATCATTCATGCTCACCCAGGAAATCATTCGTAAAAAACGTGACCGTCAGATCTTGACGGCGGACGAGATCGCCGAATTTGTGCGTGGTGTGGCCGACGAGTCGGTGAGTGAAGGTCAAATTGCTGCGTTTACCATGGCGACATTTTTGAACGGCATGTCACGTGACGAAGCGGTGGCGCTGACCATGGCGATGCGTGACTCGGGCCGCGTGCTCGATTGGAAATCGTTGAACTTGAATGGCCCGGTGGTGGATAAACATTCCACCGGTGGCGTGGGTGACGTGGTGTCACTGATGCTCGGGCCGATGGTGGCCGCGTGTGGCGGTTATGTGCCAATGATCTCCGGCCGTGGTTTGGGTCACACCGGTGGCACGCTGGATAAACTCGACAGTATTCCCGGTTATCAAACCAGCATCAGTGTCGAAAAATTTCAACAGGTCGTACGTGATACCGGTTGCTCGATCATTGGCCAGACCAGTGACCTCGCGCCTGCTGACAAACGCATTTATGCCACCCGTGATGTCACTGCCACGGTTGAATCGATTCCACTCATCACCGCATCGATCTTGTCGAAAAAACTATCGGCGGGCCTGGATACACTGGTGATGGATGTCAAAGTCGGCTCGGGTGCGTTTATGCCGACGGTCGACAAGTCACGTGAATTGGCACGCAGTATTGTGGATGTTGGCAATGGTGCCGGCATGAAAACCACCGCGTTGTTGACCGATATGAATTCACCGCTGGCACCGTGTGCCGGAAATGCGATCGAAGTGTTGGCGGCGATTGATTATTTGACCGGTGTTTCGCGCCCGCAACGATTACACGAAGTCACCATGGCATTGTCAGCAGAACTATTGGCGTCCAGCGGTCTTTTTCAGGACAAAATGGCTGCGGTACAAGCACTGGAGCAGTGTTTGCAAAACGGTAAGGCCGCCGAGATATTTGCGCGGATGGTGACGGCACATGGTGGACCGGTCGATTTAATCGACAAACCGCGGCAGCATTTAAAGTTGGCTCCGGTGACCGCCAAGGTGGTTGCACAAACCGATGGTGTGGTTGCTGCATATGACACACGCGCCGTGGGCATGGCGGTGGTCGCGCTGGGCGGCGGTCGCCGCCGCGCCAGTGACGTGATTGATTTTGCGGTGGGCGCGGGTGAATTTGTCGAGCTGGGGGCAGCGGTACGTGCCGGTGACACGCTTGCTGTTGTGTATGCCGTGGACGAAGCCGCCGCCACACGCGCGGTGCAGGAAATTCAAAGTGCGATCGACATAGGCGGCGACGCAATTACTTTTGATAGCGTGATGGAAGAAGTCCGCTAACTTCTTGATCGCTCTTGGTACTTGCGGATTGGGAGACATTTCATGAAAGCAAAAAAAATACTCACCAAGGTTTTGGTTGGTACCCGCAAGGGCCTGTTTATTCTGCACGGCGATGCCAGCCGCGAAAAATGGCGGGTTGAAGGCGACATCCCGCATTTCTACGGGCAGATTGTCAATCACGCAGTGATGCATCAGGCGACCGGCACCATGTTGGTTGCCGCGCGTGCCGGGCACCTCGGCCCGACTGTGTTTCGCTCCACCGATGCCGGCAAAAGCTGGCAAGAAGCCAAACAACCCCCGGCGTTTCCCAAGCGGGAAGGCGCGGAGTATGGCTGGAGTGTGGCGCATGTGTTTTGGCTGTCACCCGGCCATGCCAGCGAGCCCAAGGTTTGGTACGCCGGCACCTCGCCCCACGGGTTGTTCCGTTCGGAAGACGATGGTGTGACCTGGCAAAGTGTCGATGGATTTAATTTGCACCCGGATAGGATGAAGTGGCTGGGTGGCGCACAGGAAGCCCCACCGGACGGCGCAACGTTACATTCAATCAACGTTGATCCGTTTGACGCCAAACACCTCTACGTTGGCATGTCGAGCGGTGGCGTGTTTGAAAGTATCGATTACGGCGCAAGCTGGTTGCCTCTAAATCAAGGCACACAAGCTGATTTTTTACCGGACCCGAATGCCTTGTATGGGCACGATCCGCATTGTGTGCGCGTGCATCCAACGGTGCGCGATGTGGTTTATCAGCAGAACCATTGCGGTATCTACAAGCTAGCCCCTCCGTCTAGTGGCAACCCCGGCGATCGGCGTTGGTCACGCATTGGCAACAACATGCCCAAAGCGGTGGGTGATATCGGCTTTCCGTTGGTGTTGCATCCGCGCAATGCCGACAAACTTTGGGTGTTTCCCATGGACGGCACCAGCGTTTGGCCACGGGTATCGGTGGGTGGCAAACCGGCGGTGTATTGCTCACGGGATGGCGGCGCATCGTGGCAAAAACAAGCCAATGGTTTGCCCAAGGCGCACGGCTGGTTTACGGTGCGGCGGCAGGCCATGTCGGTCGATGGGGCCGATGGGACCGATAGGGTCGGCGTTTATTTTGGTACCACCTCGGGTGAAATGTGGGCCAGTTTTGATGAAGGTGCCAAGTGGTTTTGCCTGATGTTACATCTGCCGCAAATTTTGTCGGTCGAAGCGTACAGCCTGTGAGTTTGAACACCATTCACGAAATGCGAGTTGTGGAGCGACATCGCCGACGAGCGAGGGCTACTTCTTCCCGACGGCGGCCCCGATCAGGCTGAGGTACGCCTCG
>JAYTBF010000177.1:0-10188 GCA_043737175.1 Burkholderiales bacterium | reverse complement strand
CCATCGCTGCACGTCGATAACCTAACTGGTGTCGCCCCGGCGGAGGCCGGGGCCCAATTTCAATGTTTCCCGTAATTCAATCAAACTTGGACCCCGGCCTCCGCCGGGGCAACAGGCTTAAGTAAGTGCCATTCGGGTCAGCGTGAATTGTTTTCAGGTGAAATTGCCATTCATTTATTGGTATCTGAAGGGAGTGCGGTATGTCTCCAGCAAACAATCCGAGTGCATCAATTCACGACCGGCGAGTGTTGCCCGCCCGTCCGCGGAAAATATTTGCTGCGTTTCAACACGAGGATCAATTGGCGAAATGGAGGGGCCCGAGTGGCTTCACCAATTTGTTTGAACTGTTGGTGATTTTCGCATTCACAATAAAGGACGGGCGGTGTCAGGCATTGATGCCCGAAACCGCCCGTCGGTATTGCGACTGTCTATTGCGTGATTAACCGTCGATCTTGATATTCGAATCCTTCACAACCTTGCCCCACTTGGCAATTTCAGTGTGGATAAAGGCGGCGAATTCTTTTGGTGTTTGGCCACCGGCTACCGCACCGGCCATTTCCCACGATTTTTTGATATCCGGATCGGCCAGTACCTTAACGGTCTCGGCGTAGAGGCGGTCAACAATCGGTTGTGGTGTGCCTTTGATGGCCCACACAGCGTACCAGGTCGTCATGGTGAAGTCTTTGTAGCCCAATTCAATCATGGTCGGTACATCCGGCAGCAGTGGTGAACGCTCGGGTGAGGTCACCGCCAATGGGATCAATTTACCGGCTTTGATTTGTGCGCTGGATGACGCCAGCCCGTCAAAAGCGAGATCAACCGTGCCGCCGAGCAGGTCGGTCATCATCGGGCCGATGCCTTTGTAGGGCACATGCACCATGTCGACCCCTGCGACGCGTTTGTAGAGCTCACCGGCGAGGTGATGCGAGGCGCCGCTGCCGGCAGAACCGTAATTGATCTTGCCCGGATTGGCTTTGAGGTAGGCTTTTAATTCCGATTCTTTTTTGAACGGATGTTTTGGATTGATTACCAAAACATTCGGCACGAAGGCCAACACCGTGATCGGCTCAAAATCTTGCTCGAGCTTGTACGGTTTTTTCATGTACAACGATTCGGCGATGGTGTGGTGAATCGCGCCGACAAAAAAAGTGTAACCATCCGGTGTCGCTTTGGCAGCGGCTGCTGCACCGACCGTGCCGCCTGCGCCACCCATGTTCTCCACAATAATCGGCTGGCCGAGTGCCGCGCCCAATTTCACGCCATAAGGGCGGGCGAATACGTCGGTGCCACCACCGGCCGGAAAGGGGTTGATCAATCGTACGGGTTTATTCGGATAACCAGCCTGTGCAAATGCCGATTGGCTCAAGCCGAATGGCACTGCGGTGGATGCGCCAATGGCGGACATGGCTTTGATAATGTCGCGTCGATTCATATATTTCTCCAGTTATGGTGGGATTGCCCCTATGCTGGGGCATGATGGTATGGCAACAAATTACGACTAAACAAAAAAACAACTATGCTGCGATTCTACCGGTTGTTGAGGCGGGATTATTGTGCGCCGCGCAATCGGCGAGGTAACGCATGGCGGCATCCACGCCGCCTTTTTTATGCGGCACTTTGGCGAGGGTCAGACCCATTTCCACGCCGGCAATCGCGCCCATCAGCGAGAGGTCGTTGAAATCACCCAAATGGCCGATGCGGAAAACCTTGCCCTTGAGCTTGGCCAGCCCCATGCCGAGCGACATGTCGAAATGGTTGAGGATGATTGAACGCAAATTGTCGGCGTCGTGCCCGGCCGGCATTTGCACGGTGGTGAGGGCGGGGGAGTATTCGGCGGGATTGGTGCAATTGATTTCGAGGCCCCAGGCCAGCACTGCGCGACGGGTAGCCTCACCGTGGCGGATGTGGCGGGCGAAGACGTTGTCGAGACCTTCTTCGTGCAGCATGGTGATGGCTTCTTTCAGGCCATACAACAGATTGGTCGCCGGGGTATAGGGGAAAAAGCCGCTCTTGTTGGCTTCGAGCATCTCGTCCCACGCCCAGTAGGCTTTGGGCAGTTTGGAGGTTTTGTTGGCGGTGAGCGCCTTGGCGGAGATGGCGTTGAACGACAAGCCCGGCGGCAGCATCAGGCCTTTTTGTGAGCCGCCGATGGAGACATCCACCCCCCACTCATCGTGCCGGTAATCAATCGAGCCCAGTGACGAGATGGTATCGACCATCAGCAGTGCCGGGTGGCGCGCATTGTCGATGGCTTTGCGTACTGCCGCGATATTGGAGACCACGCCGGTAGAGGTTTCGTTGTGGACCACACACACGGCTTTGATGGTGTGCGCGGTGTCTTTGGCCAGACGCGCCTCCACAATTTTGGCGTCAACGCCGCTGCGCCAATCACCATTGATGAATTCGGGATTCAAGCCGAGCTTGACCGCCATCTTTTGCCACAGGCTGGCAAAGTGGCCAGTCTCGACCATCAACACATGATCGCCCGGATTGAGGGTGTTCTGCAGTGCCGCTTCCCATGCGCCGCTGCCGGATGCCGAGTAAATGATGACCGGCTGCTCGGTCTTAAAAATAGTTTTGATGCCGGCCAGTACCTCAATACCCAGCGCTTGGAATTCAGGGCCGCGATGATCAATGACCTGATGGTCAATGGCGCGCAAAATACGTTCGGGCACGGCGGTCGGGCCGGGGATTTGCAGAAAATGTCGGCCTGCTGGGCGGACTGGATTGGCGGTGGGGGATTTTGCTTCTGTCATGTCACTTGCTCCAAAGGCGGTTTTCAGTTCATCATTGTTACTGATTCGCAGCTAATCAATGCCTGTTTTTCAGCAATAGTAGGGTGCGGATACAGAGGCGGATGGCAATATCAAAACCATTTTTACTGTTTTTTGTGTGACCATCCTTGTTATCCATCAAGATTCTAACGACGAGTGCACATTTGACCCAATCATCCCAGTCACTTCACTTCATACCAAAGTCCAGTTTTGGCCATCATCCGCTTGCCGAGCGCTTAAAAAAGGAAGTGGACGGCGAAGTTTTTTTTGATGCCGCCAGCCGTGGCCGTTACGCCACCGACGCGTCGATTTATCAGATCATGCCGGTGGGTGTGGTGGTGCCACGCAATATCGCTGCGGCGCGCATTGCCATACAGATTGCCGTGGAAGCCGGCGTGCCGATTCTGCCGCGCGGGGCGGGTACCTCGCAGTGTGGGCAAACGGTTGGGGCGGCGTTGGTGATCGACAACAGCAAGTATTGTCATCAACTACTCGCTGTGGATGTGGCCAATCGCCGTGCCGTGGTCGAGCCGGGCATGGTGCTCGACACCCTCAACGCCCAACTCAAACAACACGGGTTGTGGTTTCCGGTGGATGTCTCCACCTCCGCGCAAGCAACCATTGGTGGCATGGCCGGTAATAATTCCTGCGGCTCACGTTCCATTTTCTACGGCAACATGGTCCATAACGTCGCCGCGATTGACGCGTTATTGGCCGACGGCACGGTGGCGCGGTTTGATGATGGTGTCGCAAAGATTAATACCGGCGCGCGTTTTCAGAGCATTGCTAATGGCGTCGAGGCCATCTGTCACCGTGAGCGTGACGAAATCGCCGCACGTTTTCCGCCGTTGTTACGACGTGTGGCCGGCTATAACCTGGATATTTTCGCGCCGCAAGATCCATTGCACTACAACTCGGTGCGGCCCAATCTGGCGCATATATTGGTGGGCTCCGAGGGCACACTGGCTTATTTTCAGTCGCTTGAACTGAAACTCGCGCCATTGCCGGTGCATCGTGTGTTGGGGGTGGTGAATTTTCCGACGTTTTATCAGGCGATGGAATTGACGCAGCATATTGTCACACTCGGCCCGACCGCGGTGGAGCTGGTTGATCGCACCATGATTGATTTGTCACGCAACAACCCTGCGTTTCGACCGGTGATTGATGCGGCCTTGTGTGTGGTCAACGGCCACGCGCCTGAGGCGATATTGCTGGTCGAATTCGCGGGGGATGATCGAGCGGCCATCACCCAAAAACTCAATGATCTCGGTGTGTTAATGGGCGATCTGGGCGTGCCGGACTGTGTCGTCAAAATGACCGACACTCACGCGCAGAAAAAATTGTGGGACGTGCGTAAGGCCGGGCTCAACATCATGATGTCGATGAAAGGCGAGGGTAAACCGGTTAGCTTTATCGAAGACTGCGCGGTGCCATTGCCACACTTGGCGGAATACACGCGGCGGCTCACCGAAGTATTTAGCAAACACGGCACCGTTGGTACCTGGTACGCGCACGCCAGTGTTGGCACTTTGCACGTACGGCCGATTCTGAATATGAAAACCGATGGCGCCCACAAAATGCGCGCCATTGCCGAAGAGGCCGCACAACTGGTGAAAGAATACAAAGGTGTGTATTCGGGGGAACACGGTGATGGTTTGGTGCGCAGCGAATGGATCGCGCCATTTTTTGGGTCAAAACTCACCGCCGCGTTGGCGGAAATCAAAACATTGTTTGACCCGCAGAATTTAATGAACCCTGGCAAGATTGTATCGCCATCAAAACAAGACGATCGATCATTGTTTCGTTATCAACCGGGCTACGCCACACCCACGGTTGCCAATGGGAAAACCGCGTTTGATTGGCAAAGCGAATTTGGTGAACGTGGCCTGGCAGCTGCTGTCGAGATGTGCAATAACAACGGCCACTGTCGCAAATTTGACGCCGGCAGCATGTGCCCGAGTTACCGTGCCACGCGGGATGAACAACACGTCACCCGAGGCCGTGCCAATACCTTGCGTTTGGCCTTGTCCAATCAAATTGATGGTGGTTTTGCGTCGCAGTCGGTCAAGGAAGTCATGGACCTGTGTGTGAGTTGTAAAGGTTGCAAGCGCGAATGTCCGACCGGTGTGGACATGGCGAAAATGAAAATTGAATTTTTGCATCAATACAAAACCCGCCACGGTTATACGCTGCGCGACAAACTGGTGGCGTATTTGCCGCGTTATGCGCCGTGGGTGTCGAAGGTGGCGTGGCTGGCGAATGGTGTGGAGTCGATACCGGGTATCAAACAATTACGTGAAAAGATTGTTGGCTTGTCGGCAAAACGATCATTGCCACGCTGGTCGACCCAACCAACAACCCACTCTCCTCCACGTGGGAGAGAGGCAGGGACAAAGGAACACTTGGAGCGCAGCAGAGAGGGGGCACAATCCGCATTCAACGAGACGCTCCTCTCCCCCCCACGCGGGGGAGAGGCTGGGAGAGAGGGGGCGCAGCGCATTGCCAAAGAAGTCGTACTCTTCGCTGACACCTTCAACCACTATTTTGAAAACGAAAACATAGTCGCTGCCGTGAAAGTTCTTGAAGCCGGTGGTTACACCGTTCGATTTGCCAAAGCGGCCGATCAAAAACGTCCGCTGTGTTGTGGCCGCACCTTTCTCGGCACCGGTATGGTTGATGAAGCCAAGTTCGAAGCGCGTCGCACCATTGATGCGTTACTGCCTTATGTGCAACGTGGCGTGGCGGTGGTCGGTTTGGAGCCGTCGTGTTTATTGACGTTACGCGATGAGTTTCACGCCATGTTTCCAGGTGAAGCCACGCAACAACTCGCCGCCAATGCATTTTTGTTGGAAGAATTTTTGGTGCGCGAAAAACGCGCCGGAAGATTAAACCTCTCGCTCAAGCCTATTCCCCAAAAACAAGCGTTGTTACACGGCCACTGTCACCAAAAAGCGTTTGCGGTGATGAGTGATGTTGAAGAGGTATTGGCGTGGATCCCCGAACTCAAAACCACCACCATCGAATCAAGCTGCTGTGGCATGGCCGGTGCATTTGGCTACGAAGCCGAACATATTGATGTCTCAATGAAAATGGGCGAATTATCACTACTGCCGGCAGTGCGACAAGCCCAGGCTGACACACTCATTGTCGCCGACGGCACCAGTTGCCGACACCAGATTCACGATGGTGCGACCCGCGAGGCCATACACGTGGTGCGGGTGTTGGCGGGGGCGGTGAATGCCGCGCCGGCAGAATAGTCTGAAGTGGTAGGGGCATTTTCCTGTTGAGAAAATTTGTCCGGGCCACCTACCATCCATCAGTGTTAGAGTCGCCTTTCGTCGAAAATCAATCGACGGAAGCGACGGAAGCGACGGAAGCGAAATGTCGATGCATGATTTCTGCCGTTACATCGACATTCCACCGAGGTATACTCGGCTGGTATGCCTCGTATGTTTTATTTGCCCTGCGGCATGAACCCAAGCATCCAAGAGAAATCGAGTGGCACCCAGTGGCGTCCGGGGATGGTTGACGGCAACTGAGGTTTTCCCGTGGCAGGTGCGTTGCCGATGGGGCCACCCACGCCTTGCCCTGGTGGGTGAAGCGCGACGTTGATCGCGGCGTAGGCGTGGCAGGTGATGCAGGATGCTTGTTGCAGTGGCACCTGTGCGTTGAACTCAACAAACGAATTACCCATGAGTCCCTTGGTCGCAACGGGTTGGTTGTATTCGGTTTGTACCCCGACCAATCGGTAGTTGCGGAATTCTTTGGCCAAGCCTGCCTGATCCATTAGATTGGTGACATTTTTGGTCAGAGCCGTAACCTGGCCGCTGCTGCTGGCCGGATTGGATCCCCAAGCGTCGTTGCAACTCGAATAAACCTTGGGATTACAACGATTTGGATTGGTCAGCGCGCTTTGTGGCTCGAAGGTCGCCCATAACCAATTGGGATATAACTTCGACGAGATATGTATGCCGACCAGTGCGTAACAAACGCCGTCGATCTTTTGCACATAGATCCCAGCTGGTTTTTTTGTATCGCAGTCGAAAAAGCTCGCTGCGTTCAGTGAAGACGCCGCGATCCAATCCGCTTTGATTTCGACGGCATCGTTTGGAAATTGCAACGGCTTGTTGGTGGCAGCAATATAAGATGCCTGGCCGATATTGGTCGCCAGATTTACCCCAGGCTTCGCACCAGGTGGCGCATTGACGAAATTGGCCTCACTCGCGTTGACAAAAACTTCTTCGCAAAATTTCGGGCTGGCGGATAAATTTTTTGGAACAAAAGCCGCCATGCCGGGCGGAAGATTTGGCGTGGTGGTGGTCGTCATGGGTTGGCATCCTGCCAAACCGGCGCCTGCACTCAGTGCATTCAGCCTGCCTTTGGTGGCCAATAAACTCACGGCGTGCGCAAACCGCTTTCTTTCTGTGCCGGGATTGCAGCTGCCGGGGTTGTACCAGCAGTTCTGCTCAGTCCAGGTTTCCCAGGTCAACTTTCCATTATCCAGGCAATTGGCGGCAACAAACAATTGCCATGCGGTTTGTTCTGGTGTGCTTGCCTTTTGTGTTGGTAATTGGCACGCTGATTGTGGAGTTTGTGCAGTGGCTGGCGCAATGCCAAAGCTCAACGTCAAACCCGCGCACGCCGCAGCAATAGTGCGCCGGCCAATCCACCAAGTTGAAAATCCAATAGTCTTTTTCATCGCTTCTCCCCGTGTAGATGGTTTATTACATATTTCGCAAATTTAAATGCGTCGAAAATATGTAAGCGAATAATATTTTTTAAATTGACAAATGTCAATAAATTTAATAGGGTTGCCTTGACTCGGCCATTCGGCGGGTGCCTGAGGGACTGTTTGAATTTCGCCTGCGCGAAAACCACCTATAGCAGACACACTCAACCAAGGTAGGGCAGCAATTTCTGCTTACGTCGTTCGACCGGTGGGTGTGGTTGATTCGAGGTCGATTTGCCTTTTCATACTTCGACTGTCGAACGACTCTACGGTTTTATGACCGCTGTCAGTGGCCGTTCAGTTGCGGCTTGAATTCCTGTTTGCCAGACGAATCTGCCGCTAGTTCAAAATTTATATTCGATATTCGCGCCGACGTTCATGGCCGTTGGATTGGCATTGCGGCTGACGGTGCGGCCATTGGCGTCGGTATAGGTCGAGGCATTGATCGATTCCGGGCGCAGGATGTTGGCGAGCCGCAGGCGCACCTGCAATTTCGCGGTGTATTTGTAGAGCAGGTACATATCGAGATCGCGTTTGGCCGCGAGAAAACGGCTTTGTGTCACGCTGGTGCGTACGTCGCCGCCACCCCGGTAGGTGAAGCTGGAACCGGCAACAATTTTTCCGCCACGCATGCGGTAATCGAGCCCCAAAGTGGCGTTGAATGGCACCTGCGAATCGAGGCGGTTGTTGGGACCGGGCACTTCTTCGACCTTGGAAAAATTGCGTGCCATGTTGAACCGAAAATCAATCGGCGCGGCGTCCGGCAGTAAGGATTGCAATGGAAATTTGGCGTCGAATTCCAGGCTGCGGCTGGTTGCACTGCCATTGTTAATCGGCCGATTGACCCAGCGATCGCCAACCAATTGCACTGCGCGGGTTGAGTAGTCGGTGAGGTTGCGAACCGTTGCACTGATGCTCATCGACGCACCTTTGGCCCAGAAGTGCTCGTAGGCCATATCCAGCCCGGTGGCCAATTCAGGTTTCAAAGTTGCGCTACCGGATTGAAAATCAGGCATGGTCGAGGTATTGACCAGACTTTTGAAGGTGCGTGGAATCAGCGACAGCGTGTCCGGTGCCTTGTACGTGCGGGTCAGGGCGAAACGCAATTGGCGGCCGGATTTATCCGGGAATTTCCACAGGGTTTGAAACAGCGGGCTGGTGACGCTTGATTTGTTGGTGACGGAATTGATGCCATTGCCACTGCCGGTCGTGGCAATGCCTTCCCAGCGCAGGCCAAAGTACACCGACCAGTGTTTGTTGACGTTCCATTCGTCCTGCGCGAACAGGGCGAATTTTTGCACTTTCGATTCATATTCTTCGAACGTGTTGATGGGCGTGATGGCGACGTTGGTCTCGATCAGGCTGGTTGATGACTTGTTGCGTGCGTGTCCCAGGTCCCACCCGGCGACCAGCGCGTGGCCTTCTACAATCGGCGTGGAATATTTGCCGGCAAAGGTCACGCTGGCATCTTTGGATGGGCCGAGGGTGGAGCGTTCGAGTGTTTGTATGTTGTTGAGGTCGAAAGACCGAAAAAAAGCATCGTTGTCCCGGTCACCGATTTGCACACCGAATTTCAAATCGAGTTTTGCACCCTCGCTGAGTTTGAGAATCAAATTGCCGTTATTGCCAAAGTTGTTGCCGCCGCCTTCATTACGACCACGATAAATCGGATAGGGTGTGGTTGCACCGAGCAGGTAGTCGGTGCGGCCGTTGTTTTTATTGTTATAACGATAGGCATTAATGGATGGGCGCATGGTGAAGGAGTCACCGCCGCCGAGTGTCCAGGCGAAGGTGGAGTAGAGACCAAAGAAGCGGCTGCCGCCATCAGAATTGAAGCTGGAGATACGTTCCAAGTTTTTTGTGCCGGCGGCGTCAAAGCCAACCGACTCGCTGTTGCCAGAAAACTTGTTGGCATTGCTGCCGCCATAAAAACCCACCGAGTAGGCAAGTTTGCCGGCCGTGTCGGCAATTTGTCCACCAACGTTTTTTGACGTAAAGCCCGTCCCGCTATACCAGCCGGTGTTGATGGTTTTGGTGGCAACGGTGTAACGTTGTTTCATGACGATATTGATGGTGCCGGCGATTGCCTGCGTGCTGAATTCCGCTGTGGCCGCACGAATGATTTCGATACGTTCGATTAAGTCGGGCGACAAATTGTCGATCGAAAATCCCGGTGGTGGCCGTTCGCCGTCTATTAAGATTTGTGTGAAGCCGCTGCCCAAACCCCGCAGCCGAATGCTGTTGCCCAATACCGTCACACCGGGTAGTCGCTTCAATACGTCGAGCACTTGGGTGTCGCCGTATTTTTTGATCTCGGCAGAGGTCACGACAATCTTGGTTGCGGTGTCGTCCTGGCGGGCGTCGTAGGCCGATTGTGAGGTGGTGACTTCGATTGTTTCGACAGGTGGCGGTGTCTTTTTATCCGTCGCCGGTGGGGTGTCCGCAGGCTTTTTTTCCGCAGAGGCAGGGGGCGGCGGTGGTGTTTGTGTGTGGCCACTGAGGGAGGTGAAGCCAAGTGTGATGGCCAGGGTGAGTGCAACGCAGGTGCCCGGTCGGCACGGGAGTTTGATTGGCATTTTGATTTTTTGTTATGGAGTACGGATGGTCGGATGATTAGATTTGTAATGCGGGCATCACATCAGTACAGGGCACAAATTGCAGTCGAACAGTGTTGGTCCATTGGGG
>JAYTBF010000176.1:0-1643 GCA_043737175.1 Burkholderiales bacterium | reverse complement strand
TACGCGAGTACCAGTCGATCATCGCCACCAGGTACACAAATCCTCGCGGCAGGCGAATGTACGTGATATCCGTACTCCATACCTGATTGGGACGGTCTACATTCACGCCTCGGAGCAAGTACGGATAAACCTTGTGCTGCGGGTGCGGACGGCTGGTAGAAGGCCCCGGCGCCATGCCTGCCAATCCCAATAATCCCATCAGTCGCTGCACCCGCTTGCGGTTGATCTTGTGCCCCAAGCCACACAGGTAATGCCTGATCTTGCGGCTGCCGTAAAACGGATGCCGGGTATAATCAGCGTCAATCAGTTCCAGTAACGTCAATTCCTGCTCGTCCGGTTTTGCAGCCAACCTGGGCGCATACACGGTGGAGCGCGCAACCCCCCTGTTAATTCGCATCGCCGGGTCAGCGCCAGAGGTTCGGTGGGGCTGACCCATTGCCGGCGCACGCCTACTGGCTGATCCTAGACTTTTTTTTGAGCCAGTCCAGTTCCATCTTCAACCGCCCGATCTCGAAATATAGTCGCTCCGGACTGGCCGATGGGTCGGCATGTTTCGAACCGCGCTTGGCATCAAACAGGCTGGATGCCTGCTCTAAAAGCTCTTTCTTCCACACGCCAAATTGCGTCGGATGCACCCCAAATTCCTGACCAATTTTGTTCACAGTCCTGACGCCACGGATCGCTTGGAGTGCCACCTTGGCCTTGAACTCACCACTAAAATTCTTGCGCTTCGTTTCGCTCACTACCTGCTCCTTTTAAAGCAGGCTCCCATCCTAATTCACTGTCTGAAAATTGGGGTCCACTTTACTTTTCTATTTCCTGCGCGACCGGGGCGCGGCGCTCCAGTCGCTTCGGTCCCAATCGTCACTCTCGGAGGCGGACATGAACCGACTGTTTGACGATGTCATTGATACGATTCATGCGACGCTCTACGGTACGCTTGCCGTCGCCGTTGTGCAGGGCACCATGGGCGGCCTGATGTTTTGGTGGCTGGGCTTGCCGGCGTGATTGTTCTGGGGAATTGTAATGGGGCTGCTTGCCGTGGTACCGGTGCTGGGCGCCCTTTCTCATTTGGATTCCCGCGGCCATCTTTCTGGTTTTGGAAGGCAGCGGAGGGAAAGCCCTGCTGCTTACCTTTTGGGGCGCGATCGTGGTCGGCGGAATAGACAACTTACTGTATCCATTGTTGGTTGGAAGGCGGTTGAAAATGCACACCGCCCTCGCGTTCATTTCTATCGTTGGTGCGCTGATTGTTTTCGGTCCATCCGGCCTAATCTTGGGTCCCGTGATATTCACAGTCACCAGATTACTTCTGGAAATCTGGAGCAGTCGGATCGCGGCCACTAACGCATGATTACGGCAGCCACCATCGCCACACAAGCAAAAGGCAAGTCTGGTTAAAACCAACCTACCCATGAAGTGATGGTCCAGATTGTCCAGACGTTGCCATCACGGCGCAGAAAGGATGCGCCCGCGCTATCGAAATACGCGCATACTCTTAGCCGATTTCGTTTTCAGAACGAGTTCAGTCTAAGGCCAGAGGCGGGGTTACGGAATGAAAACAGTTCGGAATTAATCGAGAGGTTATATGGGATTCCTCAAAGCTGGCCGTGGCTTTCTATGGAGGCATTTTTCACCACGGC
>JAYTBF010000175.1:0-10197 GCA_043737175.1 Burkholderiales bacterium | reverse complement strand
CTCACCGAATTTTTTTAACAATACCGCAAGTTTGTCTTCTTCGACGACAATCGGTTCAACGGTTGAACCCGTCGCAAATTTCAGCGCGGAAAAGGTATCGTCATTGGTTGGGTCCGAGGTCGCGACAAACAGTTTATTGCCGCGCTTATGCAACGGCAGCACCCGCTTTGAACCAATCAATTTGGTATCAATTAACGTGGTGGGCAGCAAATCAACATCCACCTGATGCAGATCGACTATGGGCACGCCAAAAGTGATCGATGCAAAATTGGCGACATCGCGCGACGAAATTTTTTTAGATTGAATCAACTGCTCGACGAATGTCACACCGATTTTTTTTGCTTCTGCCTGAATCGCAGTGGCATCACCTTGGACAAGCCGACCTTCTTGCACCAATGCGCGGGCAAGTGGACTCAAGAAAGTTGCAGCAGAAACGGCCATAGTTTTTATTGGGTGACAGTTCGAACGGGCAGGATAGGCGAAAAGTTAAGACTTAACATGATGCTCTTTCGCTAATACATTGTAAAGATACACTATTTTTCCGTTCGAATAGCCTCAGACGGGTCGTCATCCGGCGACACAAATTGCTGGGCGGCGTCAATTTGCCAGCAATTTTTCGATTGCCACGATCAATTCCGGCGATTCAGGTGCAACTGCCGACGCATAACTGCCTGCAGCAACCCCGTCCCGGCCAATCAAATACTTGTGAAAGTTCCATTTTGGTCGTTGTCCGGTTGCCTTCGCCAGCGCCGCGTACAGGGGGTTGGTGTTGCCTTCAACCACGGACGACTTGGCCATCATCGGAAATTTCACCTTGAATGTGCGTTCACAAAAGTCGGCCACCTCGGTGTTCGTCCCCGGCTCCTGTTTGCCAAAATCATTGGCAGGGAATCCCACCACTACCAAACCCCGCTCTTTGTATCGATCGTGCAGCGCCTGTAGACCCGCGTATTGCTTGGTATAACCACAATAACTTGCGGTATTCACCACCAACAACACCTTGCCGGAAAATTGACAAAATTCAAGCTTTTCGCCCTGCAAGGTCATGAAATGATGGTTGAGTAAACTCGGGCATGTTTGCTTTTGCAACGGCGTTTTGGATTCGCTGGCAAAAGCGGGTGACAACAAGGCTACAACCAATATGGCCACTGCCATTGCGCCTTTGGCCAAGCTCGGACAAAAATTCATTTTTAATCCATCCTTTAAAGGCTTGCGCCTAAACAAAACATTCTGGTGAAAAATTGCGCACTCGAAAGACAGTTTAACCCCGCCAAATAGACGACGCTCACAGCCGCGCTGTTATAATTTTGAGTCTTGAACCACGCAGTGACGACATTTCCGCCGGCCAATCCAGTCTGGCCATTCGGAATCATGGTCGCCCCTACACCCGTCCGCCCAGTGGCGCCCGATTTTGATCGCCGAACCCTGCCACTCGTCAAACCCTAATCCATGCCGCTTTACGTTCTCGGCCTCAACCATCGCACCGCCCCCATCGACATTCGCGAAAAAGTCGCGTTTGCCAACGACCGTCAGCGCCCGGCGTTGGACGCATTGCGGGCAAGCGCGTCGGCCGACGAGGCCGTGTTGGTTTCGACCTGTAATCGCACCGAACTGTATTTGCGCGGCACCGATATATCAGTGGTCGATCGTGCCGGTGACTGGTTGCAATCTGCGTCTGACAGCGGTTTTCTTGATTTGCAATCCCACCTTTACCGACATATCGATGTGGATGCGACCCGTCATATTTTCCGCGTGGCCTCCGGGCTGGATTCGATGGTGCTGGGTGAGCCGCAGATTCTTGGCCAAGTGAAATACTCCGTCAAAATTGCCATTGAGGCCGGCGCCTTGGGTGGCCCGCTTGAACGCCTGTTTCAAGAAACATTTCAAGTCGCCAAAAAAGTCCGCTCCCAAACTGAAATCGGCGCCACGTCGGTCAGTATGGCGGCCGCGTCGTTAAAACTTGCCAAACAATTGTTTGGTGATATTCGCGAAATCAAAATTTTGTTTATTGGTGTCGGTGAAATGATTCAACTTGCCGCCACCCACTTTGGCGCGCAATCACCACAGGCCATGGTCATTGCCAATCGAACCTTGGCGCGCGGCCGCGAATTTGCCGATGAGTTTGGCATGGGTGGGCAAATGTCGGCGATCGCCCTGTCGGAGTTGCCGGAGTGCATCCACGAATTTGACGCCATCATCACCTCCACCGCCTCTAGCCTGCCGATTATCGGCAAGGGCATGATTGAACAAGCCTTAAAACGCCGACGCCACAAACCGATTTTTATGGCCGATCTGGCGGTACCACGAGATATCGAAACGGCAGTCGGCGAGCTGGATGATGTGTACCTGTACACCCTCGACATGCTCGGCAAAATGATCCAGCAAAATGTCGCCAAACGCGAAAGTGCCGTCATCGCCGCCGAAACCATCATTGACGCCCACACCGGCAAATATATGCGTTGGTTGGCCGAGCGCCACGCCGTGCCCATCATCCAGCAGCTGCGTGGCCGGGCGGAACAATATCGACTTGTTGAACTGGAGCGCGCCCAAAAAATGCTCGCCCGGGGGGACGATCCTGCGCAGGTGCTGGCGGCGCTGGCAAACGGCTTGACCAACAAGTTTTTGCACCATCCAATGGCCGCGTTACGGCGCGTTTCACCGGACGAGCGCGAAGCCTTATCTGACGCCCTCGAAACCCTCTACGCGACCGACCCAGAAGAAAACGAATGAAAGCATCAATACAGCAAAAATTACAGTCACTCGACGAACGGCTAGCCGACCTGGATGGCCTGCTCGCCTCGCCCGACGTGGTCAGCAATATGGACAACTATCGCAAGATCATCAAAGAACACGCTGAGATTTCACCGGTGGTGGCGTTGTATAACGAATTTAAAACCGCTGAAAACGATATCGCCGCCGCAGTTGAAATGGGCAAAGACCCCGACATGCGCGAATTTGCCGAGGAAGAAATCAAGGCGAGTAAAGCGGCCATCGAAGCGATCGAACTTGCGTTGCAAAAAGCCCTGTTGCCAAAAGACCCCAACGACGACAAAAATATTTTTATTGAAATTCGCGGCGGCACCGGTGGTGACGAGTCGGCCTTGTTTGCCGGCGATTTGTTTCGCATGTACACCCGTTATGCCGAACGTCAGGGCTGGCAGGTCGAAGTCATTTCCGAGTCGCTCGGTGAGGTCGGCGGTTACAAAGAAGTCATTGCGCGCATTGTCGGTCAGGGCGCCTATTCGCGCCTGAAGTTTGAGTCGGGCGGTCATCGCGTGCAGCGGGTGCCGGCGACCGAAACCCAGGGGCGTATCCACACCTCTGCCGCTACCGTCGCGATCATGGCCGAAGCCGACGAGACCAACGACATTGTCATCAACCCGTCTGACGTGCGTGTGGATACCTTTCGCGCCTCCGGTGCCGGTGGTCAGCACATCAATAAAACCGACTCGGCGGTGCGCCTTACGCATATCCCTACCGGCATTGTTGTGGAATGTCAGGACGGACGATCACAACACAAAAACAAAGACCAGGCCTGGCGGGTGCTGGCGGCGCGTATCAAGGACAAACAAACCCGCGAACAACAAGCCAAAGAGGCGGCCGAACGCAAATCATTGATCGGCTCGGGCGACCGTTCCGAGCGCATCCGCACATACAATTTTCCACAAGGCCGCGTTACCGATCACCGCATTAATCTGACCTTGTACAAGATCGACTTCATCATGGACGGCGAGTTGAGTGATCTGACCAATGCGCTGATTGCCGAATTCCAAGCCGAGCAGCTGGCCTCGCTTGGAACCTAACTACCGAATTGTTTAGCCCATGACCACTGCAGGTGACGCGCTCAAAAAAACGCAGCAACAAATTAATCGAATGGATGCGCAATATTTGTTGGCGCGTTTAACCGGCCGGTCACGAGCATCGTTGTTGGCCCATCCCGAACGCGAATTGCCCGCCGAGCTGGCGATTATTTTTGAAACGCAGGTTGCCGCCCGCGCCGCCGGTGTGCCGGTCGCCCAGATCATCGGCTGCCGCGAGTTTTTTGGCCGCGAATTTGTCGTGAATGAACATGTACTGATTCCGCGCCCGGAAACAGAGTTATTAGTAGAGCAGGCATTGGCGCTCCTTTCCGGCAATAAATGGCTGAAACAAGCCGACCCGCCTCGTGTTTTGGATTTGGGAACAGGCAGTGGCGCGATTGCCGTGACACTGGCGTTGGAATGCCCCCACGCGCAACTCACTGCAGTAGACCTGTCCGCAAAGGCGTTAATGGTTGCCCAGCAAAATGCCACGTCGCTGGCTGCAACTGTTCGCCTAATCAACAGCAATTGGTATCACGCGCTCCAAGCTCAAAAATTTGATTTGATTGTCGCCAATCCCCCTTACATTGCCAAAAACGATGCACATCTTGCCCAGGGTGATTTGCGATTTGAACCGCATATGGCGCTGACCGACGATAGTGACGACGGCCTGGCGTCGATTCGCACCATTGTTACCGGCGCCGCCAAACATTTAAACGACCACGGCTGGCTGTTGTTTGAGCACGGCTACGATCAAGCAGAATCCTGCCGCGCGTTATTGGCACAACATCATTTCACGGCCATTGAATCGGTGGCCGATCTGGCCGGCATTGCGCGTGTGACCCTCGGACAGATGCGCGCATCGCACCCATCCACCGCAGCCGCCGTATAATTTCAACATTCCGTTTAAACCAGACTAGGATCATCATGAGCACGCACGACAAAATTCGCGACACCGTTTCCAGCCACCCAGTGGTGTTGTACATGAAAGGCTCGCCACAATTTCCAATGTGCGGCTTTTCCGCTTCGGCCATTCAGATTTTAAAAGCCAATGGTGTCGACAAGCCGTTTACGGTGGACGTTTTGCAGGATGAAGAAATTCGTCAGGGCATCAAGGAATACGCCAACTGGCCGACTATTCCGCAGCTTTATGTGGGTGGCGAGTTTATTGGCGGTGCCGATATCCTGCGTGAAATGCACCAGTCGGGTGAATTAAAAACCCTGCTCGAAACAAAAAACTGATCTGCCCAATCGGTCAAACAGGTTCAATCGGTCAAACCGGTTCAACCTGTTGTTAACGCGCCGTCGGTCAGGTCGAGCCGCACCACACCAGGTAGATCAATAATCTCGCGGTCGTGACACGCCACCACCACGGTGCGTTGCGCCGCCACCATGTTTTGTAATAACAAAACGATTTGTGGGCGCGCATGCCGATCCAGATTGGCGGTCGGCTCATCCACCAGCAATAACTTTGGCTCCAGCACCTTGGCGCGTGCCAGCGCCAGGCGCTGGCGTTCCCCGCCAGACAGGCGCTTGGGCGGCACACCCCGACGCGCATCGAGCCCCGCCCAATGGATCGCCTCGCCGACCAATACATCGCGGGTCGCAGTCGGCACCTTGCGCATGATGAGTCCATACGCCACATTCGCTTCAACATTGGATTGAAACAAATAGGGATGTTGGTGCACATGAATAATGTGTTGCCGCCATTCGGGTGGATAAACGCCGGTGGTACTTGTGCCCGCAAAGGTCATCTCGAGTTTATCGGCTGTTTCCAGCCCGGCAAGAATGCGTAGCAAGGTTGTTTTGCCGCTGCCGTTGTCACCCGTTAACACATACAGTGTGCCCGGCTGCAGAGATAGATTGTTGATATCAAACAACTGCCGCTCGCCAAACGATTTGGTCAGCCGTTTGATGAACAACATCGATTCATTGTTTGGCATGGCTGTTGGCAACGCTGTTGGCAATACCGTCGGCGCCGTCATTTCAACTGCCCTTCACCTTGCAGGGTGTGGAAGGCACCATTAATCACCAGCGCCATCACAATCAAGACAATGCCCAGCGCAATGCCTTGGGCAAATTCACCCTTTGCGGTTTCCAGCGAAATGGCGGTGGGAATATTGCGGGTTGAGCCGGCAATATTGCCGCCGACCATCATCGCGCAACCCACTTCCGAAATAACCCGGCCAAAACCGTTGAACAACCCGGCCATCACCGCGAAACGCACTTCAAATAATGTCGTCAACGCCGCGCGCGTGGGCGTGGCACCGAGTGACACCGCGGTCTCATGCACGATTCGGTCGGCACCTTGCACCGATGCCAAGGTGAACGCCGCCAACACCGGAAAGGCAATGATGGCCTGCCCCAAAATCATCGCGGTTTGGGTGTAAAGCAATCCCATTTCACCAAACGGACCCGATCGCGCCAGCAACACATACAACACCAGCCCGACGACCACGGTTGGAAACGACAAAAAACTTTGCAAGATCACCACTACTGCGCGCCGCCCCGGAAACGATACGGTTGCCAGCACAAAACCGGCCAACACGGCCACGGGTGTGGCGATCAAAAGCGCCATACCGGACACCTTTAAGGAAATCCACACCACCCCCCAAAGCGCGGCGTCGCCAGTAAACAATAATCGCAACGCCTCCTGTGTCGCCGCCCACAATTCCATCAATTAATCCTTAGGTGCCGGGCCGGGGGTGAATAAAGCTGCCCCATCCACTTTCAGTTCCAGAATGGCATCACGTCCCGCCGGAGAAACAATCCAGTTGATGAGTTTTAATGCGTCGCTTTGTTTTGCATGTGCGTGTTTGGCGGGGTTTACGTCCATGATGCCGTACGGATTGTAGAGGCCTGGAACCTGGGTCACGATCACATGCAAACCGACGCGGCCGCGATGAGCGAGGTAGGTGCCACGATCCGACAGTGTGTACGCCGACAAATTGCCGGCCATGGTGAGTGTTTCACCCATGCCCTGCCCCACCTCCAGATACCACTTTCCTTTTGGCTTGATATTCACCTCCTGCCACAACGCCAATTCTTTTTTGTGGGTACCCGAATCGTCCCCCCTCGAAATAAACTTCGACTCGGTTTCTGCAATCCGTTTTAACGCGGCAGAGGCATCTTTTTCGCCGCGTAATTTTGCAGGATCAGCCTTCGGGCCAACAATAATAAAATCGTTGTACATCACGTCACGGCGTATCGTGCCAAAACCTGCGGCCATGTATTTATCTTCGTCCGGTCGTGAATGCACCAGCAACACATCGACGTCCCCGCGCTCGGCCAGTTTCAGCGCCTGCCCGGTGCCAACGGAAATGACCTTGACCTTGATGCCGGTTGCTTTTTCAAACTTCGGCAGGATCAATGCCAGCAGCCCGGAAGCCTCGGTGGAGGTCGTCGTTGCCAACCGAATTTCATTGGCCATTGCCTGTAATGGCAGCAAATTCAGCAAGACTGCGACAAGAATGGCTTTCAATTCAAATCTCCGGTGATAGGCTTCACAGCACCAATTCTAGCTGACCGCCGTACAAATCCTTATTCGGTGATGGTGCGATTGCAGTACGGGCAACCTATACTGGCAGGCCATTCATGTTGTGCCCACGCCGCCAAATGTCATCCCTTCGTACCAAGACAACTGCCGTTTACACGATCGCCATTATTTCGGCGCTGATGGTGTGTTTGTTGGCACTCGCCGTCGGGCAGTTTCCCATTGCAGTCAGTGAATTGATCGCGATTGTCCACGCCAAAATTTTTGCTGATCCGTCGATTGCGCCGACCCACGCCCAATTGGTTGTGTTTGACATTCGGGGCCCGCGAATTGTTGGTGCGTTCATGGTGGGCGGTGCACTCGCCGCCGCCGGTGCCGCCTATCAAAACTTGTTTCGCAATCCGCTGGTTTCCCCGGATATTCTGGGTGTCTCCAGTGGTGCCGCCTTGGGCGCGGTATTGGGCATTTTTCTGACGCAGCCGTTGGTTGCCATCCAAGCCCTGGCCTTTGCCGGCGGGTTGATTGCGGTGGCCGCCATTTATTGGGTCAGCGCGCGCATTCGTGGCCATGACCCGATCTTGACCCTGGTGCTGGCGGGCGTGGTGATCGGTTCCCTACTCGGCTCTGGCGTGGCGCTCACCAAATATTTGGCCGACCCATACAATCAATTACCGGCGATCACCTATTGGTTACTCGGCAGTTTTGCCGGTATTTCAAAAACTGATTTGTTGGTTGCCTTGCCGATCATGGCCATGGCCCTGATGCCGCTGTTTTTATTGCGCTGGCGTATCAACCTGCTGGCGTTACCGGACGACGAGGCACGCACCCTGGGCGTGAATGTACCGCGTCTGCGGCTGATGGTGATTGTTGGCGCCACCTTGATGACGGCCGCGTCCGTGGCGCTGTGCGGCATGGTGGGCTGGGTCGGGCTGGTGGTGCCCCACGCCGTCCGGTTATTGGTGGGCGCTGAATTTTCACGGCTATTGCCGCTGGCCATACTAATCGGCGGCACCTTCATGGTGGCGATCGACACCGTCGGCCGCAGCATCGCGCAGATTGAAATACCACCGGGCATATTGACGGCGGCAATCGGCACACCGGTGTTTATCTGGCTGATGATGCTGACCTTTCGGCGGCGCGATTGATCATGTCCACCCATACCCCACCCAATGACACACCGCGGCTGACAGTTAGTCAACTCACCATCGGTTATCCACGCCGCACCTTGGTGAGCAATATTTCATTGACTGTTGCGCCCGGCTCGGCGCTGGCCATTTTGGGGCCGAACGGCAGCGGCAAAACTACCCTGTTTCGCACCTTGTTGGGATTGCTTCCGCCCAAGTCCGGCCGAGTGAAACTCGGCGATCAGGATATCGACGCGTGGTCGAATCGCGACCTTGCCCGGCATATGGGTTATGTGCCCCAAGCAACCAATATATTTAATTTCAACGTTATTGAAATCGTCGAAATGGCGCGGGCGTCACATTTACCATGGCACGCCCTACCCGGCAAACGTGATCGCGACATCGCGATGGACGCGTTGAAACAACTCAAGATGGCGGGATTTGCGACGCGTGAATTTGCCGAGTTGTCCGGCGGCGAGCGGCAACTGGTTTTGGTTGCCCGCGCGCTGGCGTCCGAAGCACGCATTTTATTACTCGATGAACCGACCGCCAGCCTCGATTTTGGCAACCGGTTGATGATGATGAACACACTCAGCCGCCTCAAAAATTCCGGCGTGACGATTATTTTTTCCAGCCACGACCCACAACACGCGTTTCAACTTTGCAATGCGCCCGCTGATCAAACCTTGACCATCAACAAAAACGGCGACGTTGCCATCGGTGCCACCGCCGCGGTGCTCACCAATGGCGCGCTGGCGGCGTTGTATCAAGTACCGGAGCAGAGCCTGCCGCGTTTTGACCGACCACAGAACTCGACCACGGAACAATAGATAGCGCAATATTCAAACTCGCCGTTTGACAAGCGTTTTCAACCATATTTGCCTGAAAATACCCGCCCTTAAACGAGTTTCACATTACATTGTTTCGCGTTAAACCGGCTTTAAAGCCATTACAAATCCCGAAAATACGAAACATCATTCATGCCAAACAAAACTCCCACTGAAATCTGTCACCGTCAAATTTCAATCTGGCTAGCCACCACTTTCGTTATTATTGCCACCATGACCACCGCCTCCGCACAAACACTTTCCTTTAAAAATATTCTCGACCGCCCCAACCGGCCGACCGCGACTGCAAAAATTGCCTATGGCGCCCATGCCGATCAATTCGGCGAGTTGTGGTTGCCTGCAAACGTCAATCACTCCGCCCAACCTGCGAAAAAATTACCGGTGGTGATCTTGATTCACGGCGGCTGTTGGCGTGCAGATTTACCGGGGCCCGAATTGGTGGCATTTTTGGCGGACGATTTGCGCAAACAAGGCGTGGCCGTTTGGAGCATCACCTACCGGCGCGTCGGCACAAAAGCCGAGCATTTTTCACCTTATCCAGACACCTTTTTGGATGTCGCCACGGCCACGGAAAAAATTCGCGCGCTGGCAAAAACGTACCCGCTCGATTTAACCCGTGTCGTCACCACCGGCCATTCGGCAGGCGGCCACTTGGCGATGTGGTTGGCGGCACGGCCGCGCCTGCCAATGGATTCACCACTTTTCCAATCTGACCCGTTGCCGATTCGCGCCGTGGTTGGCATTGCCGCCATGCCCGATCTCGCCTACGCGAAGGTGGCGTCTGCACACGCCTGTGGTGCGGATACCGTTGACCTGCTGATCAACAGCCGTGATCGTAAAGAATCCGCTTACCGCGACACGTCGATCACGCCGTTGCTGCCTCTGGCGATCAAACAAATATTGATCAGTGGTGTTTATGACGCGATAGTGGC
>JAYTBF010000174.1:0-4281 GCA_043737175.1 Burkholderiales bacterium | reverse complement strand
GTGCCGCACCATTAATGCGGATCGAGTCCATGAACGCCTGGCCGGCCGCGGTAGGCAGCACAAACGGGTTGTAGGCGCCGGACGCAATACCGGCGCGCATACGGGTGTTCGAAACCCATCCGCTCAGGTTTTCGTCGGTCGCTTCGTTTACGCTGCGGTTGACGGCGGCGTTGTAGTCCCACTCGCCGAACGTGCCGACCGCGCCTGCCACCAGACGGTTGGCTTCACTTTCGACACGGCTGGTGCGGAGTCCGGCGTCCACTAAACGGAAGCGAAATGCCACCGGCGTGGTGATGCCGGTTACCGCCTGCAACGAGGCAGGTAACGTGATGCCTGCGCTGGTGGCGATGTTGCCAGAAGTGGCCGGGGACGCGGCATAGTCGGTCTGGGTCTTGCTCAGCAATAATTCGGCGAACAGTTGATGATTGTTGGACAACCGGAACGTGGCGCGGCCAATGAAGTTTGCCTTTTCCGACTTTGGATAGATCTCTGCATTGCCCATGTAGTTGTAGCTGCAACCTTCACGGCCACCCAAGCCAGAAGGTACGACCGAATTCGGATTGTCGCCGCCGGTACACGATGCTCGCGTAAAGTTCACGCGGCGTGCCGTGGTGCTCACGCCGCCCGGGTTCCACGTGCCATCGGCGTTGCTGCCGCGCAACGCAGTGGTGGGGTTGGCGCGCACAAAATTGTTCAGCGCGGTGAGCTGGGCCGCGGTGAGATCGACGTTGGCCGGAAAAGAATTGCTCGATAGCTGGGGGCCAAGGCGGCCGGGCAAATCGTATTCCCGGATGAATGCGCGTTCGCTGGAACGCAGCGAGTCAAGCTTTTGCATATCGACCGCACCCCAGATATTGAATCCGTCTTTGTTCAGGTCGCCAATGCCACCAGATGCGCTCACGGTGGTCTTGCCCGCGCCACCCTGCTGGGTGCTGAGTGTGTAGACTCGCAAATCGACGCCCTGATAGTCCTTGCGGGTAATGAAGTTGATCACGCCGCCCATTGCATCGGTTCCGTAGATGGCGGAAGCGCCGTCCTTCAGCACTTCGACGCGATCGATGGCGCCGGACGGAATATTGTTCAGGTCCACGCCGGCGTTGTCGCCGGGGCTGGCGAAGTTGGCGAGGCGCCGCCCGTTAAGCAGCACCAGCGTGCTGGACACACCCAGACCGCGCAGGTTGGCACCGTTGAAGCCACGTTGCGCACCGGATTGGTCACTAATGCTGGCGCCGTCGGTCAGACCGCCGACGTTCGAGGTGATCTTCTGCAAAAGTTCGGCTGCGGTGGTGACACCAACTTGGTCGATTTCCTCGCGCGTGATAGTTTCAACCGGTAGCGCGGACTCGCCTTCAATACGTTTGATCGACGAACCCGTCACTTCGATTTTTTCTGCCTTGACAGCCGGGGCCACAGGTGCGGCTGGTGCTGTCTGGGCATTTACATTCAGTGTCATCAGTGTCGCGGCAACCGCGATCACGCATGGTTTCAGGACAAAGTACGGGGATTTCGTGGCATTCATGGGTTGGTGCTCCATAGTGTGCATTGTGTTGTTGACAGGATGACGAGCGGAAAATACGGGTACTTCACGACTTATTGCTTTTTGACTGGTGCAGTCTAGCCATTCAAATGGCCAAACATAAGGGGAATGGACGGATTAGTCGCTTGGTGACAACTTGCTGTCGCAAAGTTGAAAGCGGGGTGTTGTCTTTTTGGAAATACCCGGCGGGCGGCGTACAACCGGCTTACAAGAAAGCGACTTTCCATTACGGTTTGTGGGTTTTGTACGCGGCAGAGACTCTGTGGCTGGCGGCATTGTGTCAATATGGTCACTAATAAAATTAGTCAACCTGGCAATGATCTGTTTGGTGTCGGCTGCCACCTGCCGGTTGACGCGTTTTTCGACGATGAAAAAAACACCCATGTTTCGAACTGCCTTCGCCATTTGTATGATTGTCTCGCTTTCGCTGATGACGGCCGCTGCCCGCGCCGCTGGCTGTGCGGTGCCGATTGGTGGCGCATTAAAGGCAGATAACACCGAGGTCTGGTCGCGTTTGGTGACGCTGTCCGGTGGCAAGGGTTCGAAATGGCTGGTGGTGCCGACCGCGTCTGCAACACCGGAGAAATCGGCGGCACAAATTATTCATTCACTTGAAAAACATGGTGCAACCGCGGAGATGATTCCGCTCTCCGACAAACTGGCTTCGTTCAAAATGGTCGAGCTGGTGCGCGACCCAGCGTGGATAACAAAAGTCAACACCGCGAAAGGTATTTATTTTGCCGGCGGTGCGCAAGAACGCATCACCACTGCATTGTTTGACAAAGAAAGCCTGCGCACTCCAATGTTAGCGGCGATTTGGCAGATGTTTGAAGAGGGCGGTGTCGTGGCTGGCTCTAGTGCGGGTGCCGCAATCATGTCTGAAACCATGTTCCGTGAACCACCTGAAATACTCACCATTATGAAGAGCGGTGCCAAACGCGGCCGCGATATCGACCGGGGGTTGGGGTTTGTCGGCGGTGGGTTATTTGTTGATCAGCATTTCCTTAAACGTGGCCGGATCGGGCGCATGTTACCGGTGATGGCGCAAGAGGGCATCAAACTCGGTCTTGGCATCGAGGAAAACAGCGCAGCGATCATTTGTGGAGACGATGTTGAAGTCATTGGTGGCAAGGGCGCGCTGTTGGTCGACCTGCGAAATGCCAATACCAGCAAGGCGTTTCAGCCATTCCGTGTATCCGGTGCGATGCTCACCTACTTGGATCACGGTGACCGGATCAATCTCAAAACATTCACGGTGACGCCTTCGGCATCAAAGTTGAAGGGCAACAAGATTGATCCCTCGGCGGCGAATTCCAAGCCATATAACAATAACGTTCGCTTTTACGCCGATATGCTCGGCGACAACACCATCGTCAACGCCATGAGTGCGTTGCTCGATAGTCCCGCAGAACAAACGCTTGGGTTGGCATTTGCGCCAGACAAAGGTGCGGCAAGTGGGATTGGTTTTGAATTCAGGTTATACAAGGCCAATGGCACGCATGGTTATTTCAGTACGGCATCGGGCGGCGAAAACTACACCGTGATTCGTATGGGCCTTGATGTCAAACCGGTCAGGCTCGCCAACCCGCTGTATTCGCCGCTATCTGAGGCCGCCGATGCGGGTGTTTCGGTGCCGAACGTAATTGCAGGCGAAAATACAAGTTCGAATGCAACGCCTGTTATCAGGCCAGTGGAGAAAACAAAATGAATGTCGCAGCCCGCACCATCCTGGCCGTTGCTGTCCTGTCACTCTCGTTGATGGTTGGACACGCCGCTCATGCACAGAGTAAAAAACTTCGCATCGGTGTTGAAGGTGCCTATCCACCCTTTAGCCAGATCGATCCAAGTGGCAAATTGTCCGGTTTTGATATCGATATCGCCGCCGCGCTGTGTTCGGAAATGAAGGCCGAGTGTGTGTTGGTGCAGCAGGCGTTTGACGGCATGATCCCGGCACTACAATCCCGCAAGATTGACGCGGTGATTGCTTCGATGTCGATTACCGACGAGCGCCGCAAAGCGGTGGAATTTTCTGACAAGTATTACCAGACACCGGCGCGGTTTGTAGTCAAGACCGGCACAAAGCTCGACATATCCGTCGGCGGACTCAAGGGCAAAAAAATCGGCGTGCAACGGTCAACGACCCACGACAAATTTGCCACCGATACGTTTAAAGATGCACATATCATCCGGTACACAAAACAAGACGAAGTTTTTCTGGATATGACCTCGGGTCGTGTTGATGTCGCACTGGTGGATATCATGGCCGCGCAAACAGGTTTTCTGAAAACGCCACAGGGAAAGAATTTTGAATTCACCGGTCCGGTGTACGAAGAACCAAAATACTTTGGTGTCGGTGCCGGCGTCGCCATGCGCAAAAATGATAAAGAGTTACGGCATGCTTTTAATCAGGCCATCGCGGCCATTCGTGCCAGCGGTACCTACAAAAGAATTCAAGACAAGTATTTTGATTTTGATGTTTACGGCACGACGGTCGCCCCTGCGCCCGCCGCCAAAAAATAGTCGCCGGACGCAATGATGCTGCACGGTTTTTTCCCGACTCTGATCGAGGGCACCGGCATCACCCTAGTGGTGGCATTTTTGTCGTTGCTGATCGCGGTAATGCTGGGGCTGGTTGGTGCCGCGGCGCGTCTGTCAACCTCGCCGCTGTTGCGCGGCATCGCCACGGTATACACAACGGTCATCCGTGGTGTGCCTGATTTGGTGTTGATGCTGCTGATTTTTTA
>JAYTBF010000173.1:0-10295 GCA_043737175.1 Burkholderiales bacterium | reverse complement strand
GTGGATGTTCAGGTTTGCAATATGGCTTCACCTTTGACGAGATTACCAATGATGACGACACCATTATGGAAAAAAAGGGTGTGCAGTTGCTGATCGATCCGATGAGTTACCAATACTTAATCGGCGCGGAAATTGATTATTCTGAAGGGCTTGAGGGCGCGCAGTTTGTGATTAAGAATCCGAACGCCACCAGCACTTGTGGCTGAGGCTCGTCGTTTTCAGCATAGTCACTGCGCAGTAAAAAATTATGACGGAGGCTGCGGCCTCCGTTTTTTATTGGGCGTCATCGGCCGAACACATACCAGTCGTCACTCTTTTAATTTTCTTGCCATGGTGTCGAAACGCGCACCGCATGTGTCACCTTCAGCTAAACTTGCCGTCAAGATTTTGCAACTAATCTGGCCAATCTACGGAATTGGGAACCATTTCCGCATTTGGTCGCAATCGACTTGGCCACATGCATTGCGGCCAATAGAGTCAGCGTGTCAAATTGCGCCCTGTTCATCAGGATTGTCCAGGGTCGTAGATCACAACATTTAAAACCGACAACATTCCCATCAGGAAGGGGCTTTGATCATGTCTTTTGCCACATCATCAGTACCACCGAAAAATTTGGTTCGCAAGGTACTTACCGCTGCTGTCATTGCAACTTTATCCGCATCGCTGTTTGCGCAAACGCCCGCGACCCCGCCTGTAGGTGGAGCTCCGGCTGGTGCCGCAGCGGCTGGCGCAGTGCCCGCAACCGGCGCACCTCCACCGGCACCCGCGCCGCGGCCGTTTAAGGACATCATCAAAGATGCCAAGATGACTCCCGGGTTTTTTAACATCTACCAAAAGGATGAAAAAGTCTGGCTGGCGATTAAGCCGGACCAGTTTGATAAGCCATTTTTCTTCACCTACAACATCCCGCAAAGTGTTGGTGAGCGTGGCTTGTATGGATCACAAATGGGCGGCGCAGAAATGGCCGTTTTCAAAAAAATCGGCAATCAGATTCAATTGATTGCAAAAAATGCGGAGTTTTACGCAACGCCCGGTACGCCGCAGGCGCAATTTGTGTCCGAGGCGTTTTCCGATTCATTGCTATCGAGTGCATCCGCAGCGTCATCTGCTGATCCGGAAACCAAGGCGGTGCTGATTGAGGCCAATAGTTTGTTATTTGTTGATATCCCAGGCTATTTAACTCGCCTTGAATTTGCCTATCGCATGCCATTTGCGCTCGATGCCCGCAACTCAAGCTTTAGTCATGTAAACAACAATGAAATGATTACCGGCCTGCGGGTGAATGCGCATTTTTCCGTGCCGAAGCTATCTGCCCCGCCGCTGACACCGCCACCGCCACCGTCACCGGTGCCGATGCCAACGCCGCCACAGAGCGTCCCTGATCCCCGCAGTTTGTTTGTGAGTTTTTATTATTCGTTTGCCAAATTGCCGGACGCACCGATGGCTACACGTGTTGCTGATGAGCGAGTGGGTCACTTTGTGTCCACGCGAACAAATTTTGATCAGGATACATCACCAAAAACCAAGCAACACTTCGTCAACCGCTGGCGATTGGAGAAAAAAGATCCTGCTGCAGCCATTTCAGAACCCAAAGAGCCGATTACTTTTTGGGTAGACAAGAACGTTCCGGAAAAATATCGCAAATCTGTTGAGGGCGGTATTGTGGAATGGAACAAAGCGTTTGAAAAAATAGGTTTCAAAAACGCGATTGTCGCCAAACAGCAAACCGACAAGGATACGTTTGATACCATGGACGCACGCCATGCGTCGGTACGTTGGTTTGTTGGTGCTGACGTTGGATTTGCGATCGGGCCGTCACATAAGGATCCGCGCACCGGCGAAATTCTCGATGCAGACATCGGCATGTCCGACGTGTTTGCGCGCGGCGCACGCCGCCTCATATCGGAGGATATTGGCAAACCAATGGTGCTAGACACGGCTCTGGCCGGCGCCATGTCACCTTCGCTAAAACAGCAGGCAACGTTTTTACAGTGTAACTATATGGCCGAAAAAGCCCATGACATGCACTTTGCCATGGACATTCTGGAAGCGCGCGGCATGGACATGGACTCCCCTGAGGCCGATAAATTGGCCCAAGCCTACGTGTTTGACGTCATCATGCATGAAGTCGGACACACGTTGGGATTCCGCCACAACTTCCGCTCCTCGACTATTTATTCGGTGAAACAGATTCAAGACCCGGCATTTACCAAGGTAAATGGTCTGGCGGGATCGGTGATGGATTACAACCCGTTTAACCTCGCGATCAAAGGTGAAAAACAGGGTGAGTATGTGATGTCATCGTTGGGGCCATACGATTATTTGGCTGTGGAGTATGCCTACAAACCGCTCGATCCGAAGACCGAAAAGGCGGATTTGGCAGCCATTGCAGCCAAGGCCACCACCAACCCCTTGCTCGCCTACGCTACCGATGAAGATGCCGGTGGATTTGGTGGATTCAACGGCATGGATCCGGAAGTCAGCCGCTTTGATATGGGCTCCGATCCGATTGAATACTACAAAAAACGACTCAAGCTTTCCCGTGAGTTGTGGGATCGGGTACAAAACCTGCAGCTCAAACCAGGCGAAAGTTACGAGCGCCTGACACGATCATTTGCATCAGGTTTCCGTTCCGTTTCGCAAGTCGCGCCGTTATTGGCGAAATACGTGGGCGGCGTAAAACACGTGCGGGATCGTGCTGGCAGCAATCAGGCGTTGTACACACCAACGCCAGTGGCCAAACAGCGTGAGGCGTTACAACTGGTGACCGATGGATTGTTCAAGGTCGACAGTTTCAAATTCAAACCCGAATTTGTATCGCGTCTGTCGATTGATCATTTTGATCGTTTTGGCGCAGGTCGAAGCAATCCGGATATTTCCATCGCCAACACGGTCATGAATTTGCAGCGCGGCGTACTGGATATCTTGTACGCCGACGCAGTTGCGCAGCGATTGTCGGATAGCCAGGACAAAGTCGCCAACCCGGCGCAGGTCATGAGGTTGTCGGAAGTGTATGACACCTTACAAAATGCAATCTGGGCGGAATTGCGCAGCGGCGGTGATATTTCTACGATGCGTCGTAATTTGCAACGTGATCACATCAAGCGCATTTCAACCAGTCTGATTCGCCCGGCAGCCAATACTCCGGCGGATGCGCGTAGTCTGATGCGTGAGTCGGCCAATCAGTTGCAAAGCCAGATTCGGGCGGCGATTGGCAAACCAATGAGCAAGGAGGCCAAGGCGCATTTGTCCGAAAGCCTGAATATGTTGAGCGAGGCGTTAAAAGCGCCAATGCAACGCGCTGGGGTATAGAAGGCAAATACAAGGGAGACCGAAATTCACCTCTCCGGCCGCTTGGTTGGGGAGGTGTTTTCAGCGGTTCAACCTCCAAAAGTCCCCATGACTTTGCGAATTCGCCTTATAATTCAACATCTTTGATTTACACACCACTAGGAGTACACCATGGCAGGCGAACGCAAGCGTACCCGCCGCAACACGCTAGAGCGTCGTTGCTTAGGCAAATATTTCAAACGGCTGTTTATTGGTTCGAGCAAATCAACCTTTAAGATGCTGGAAGCAATTAAAAAGAACTAATAGTTCTGTTTGACTGAAAAAGCCGCTCATTGAGCGGCTTTTTTGTTTTTAAAACTCTATGATTGGAGCGGCGTTCCGTCAATAAGCGCCTGAAAATGCCCGCCTGTATTGGCTGAAAAAATTCCGCCATATTCAAGTTTGCGCAAATTTGTGTCGAATGATGGAGAGGGCGCCAACGAAGTGCAATCTCAGGATGGATCAACGCGCGCAAACTAGGCGGATTTTTGGCCACTTTCAGGTTGGCAAACTGGGTATTTGCTGCGCCGCAGCATCGATTGTGATTGACACATCTACACGCTGGTAATACGCTCATTTCAAACGGGCGTTTGAAACAGCGGTTCATTTTTATAACCGTATGATTTTTAACAACTAAATTTGAAGAGCATTTTAATGGGTCAAATTAGCGTGCAAAAAATACCGATTCTTCATAGCATTTCAGGCCATGCCGAGGTCAAGTCGGCAGAAAAAATCGAGGCCGGTGATACCAAGTCGCGCATTCTTGACGCGGCCGAGGTGCTATTTATGGAGCACGGTTTTGAGGCAACCAGTTTGCGGTTGATTACCACTGCCGCAAATGTGAATTTGGCCGCAGCCAACTATCATTTCGGCTCGAAGGAAGAATTATTCCAAGCCGTATTCACCCGCCGACTTGATCCGTTAAATCGTGATCGGGTCGCTCGCTTGACCGCATACGAGGCAGCCGCTGCCGCCAACCATCAGGCGCATCCATTAACCTGCGAAAAAATCTTGTCGGCCATGTTTATTCCGGCGCTGACGTTGGCACGCGATCAGGAACGGGGCGGACAAAACTTTCTGCGCCTGCTCGGTCGGGCCTATGCCGATCCGGCTCCGTTCATACGCGAATTTTTATCAAGCCAATACGCCGAAATGATTGCCAGATTTCGGGCGGCCTTTGGACGCGCGTTACCGCATATTCCGCGCGAAGAAGTGTCGTGGCGCTTGCATTTTGTGATGGGCGCATTGTCGTTCACCCTGGCCGGAACCGATGTCCTCAAAATGATCGCGCACTATCACCCGGACGAAGTTGAAAACGATGAATTGCTTTTGAAACGCCTCGCGCCATTTTTGGCTGCGGGTTTACGCGCACCGGTCGGCTCCGCCACCGATGAGCACCAGTGGTTTAACGAAGCGTAACAAGATCTGATGCAGTTTCTGTTTGTTCAAGATTGAAAGGATTTCCCATGAGTACATTAATATCCATTGTTGTTGTTGTTGTGGCCGTCATTTGGGCGCTGGCCTATCACGCGGTTTCCGCGTTGGTGTGGTCGATTGCCATCGGCGTCATGTTAATTGTCGCCACGGCGACCGGTGGCATTAGTGGTGCATTTGCCGGCGTACTTTGGTTTCTATTTTTGGCCGCATCCCTGGCGGCCAATGTAAAGGCGATACGGGTCAGTTTGTTATCGTCGCCGATTTTTGCGATTTATAAAAAACTGTTGCCGCAAATGTCCAGCACCGAGCAAGAGGCGCTTGAAGCCGGCACGGTCTGGTGGGATGGCGATTTGTTTTCCGGCAAACCGGATTGGAACAAGTGGTTGAATGTGCCACGGGCAACACTAACGGCCGAAGAACAAGCGTTTATTGATGGACCAACCAACCAGTTGTGCAGCATGGTCGACGAGTGGAAAGTGACCCACGAAGACTTTGATCTGCCGCCAAATGTGTGGCAATTCATAAAAGACAACGGCTTTTTGGGCATGATTATTCCCAAGGAGTATGGTGGCAAGGGTTTTTCGGCGTATGGTCACAGCCAAACCGTATTAAAAATTTCTACACGATCGGCGACGGCGGCGGTTTCCGTCATGGTGCCCAATTCTCTCGGGCCGGGCGAATTATTAATGCACTACGGCACCAAGGCGCAAAAGGATCACTATTTGCCCCGCTTGGCAAAGGGCATCGACATTCCCTGTTTTGCCTTGACCGCACCAGAGGCCGGCTCAGACGCTGCCTCGATGACGGATCGCGGCATTATCTGCAAACAAATGTGGGAAGGCGTTGAAACCATCGGCCTGCGGGTAACGTGGGAAAAGCGCTACATCACCCTGGGCCCGATCGCGACGTTACTGGGTTTGGCATTCAAGGCTTACGACCCGGACAAACTTCTGGGTGGTGAAGAGGACTTGGGTATTACCTGTGCGCTCATTCCAACCAACCATCCGGGTGTGGTCATCGGCCGTCGTCACATGACATTGAACGCCGCCTTTATGAACGGTCCAAATTCCGGCAATGACGTATTTATTCCAATGGATTGGGTCATCGGTGGACAACCGATGCTTGGCCAGGGCTGGCGTATGTTGATGGAATGTCTGGCAGCAGGTCGCTCTGTCTCCCTGCCCGCACAATCCATCGCAGCGGGCAAAGTGGCGAGTTTTACGTCGGGTGCTTATTCGCGTGTTCGCCAACAATTCAAAACGCCGATTGGAAAATTTGAAGGCATCGAGGAGCCATTGGCGCGCATTGCCGCCATGACCTACATTTTGGATGCTGTCCGCACTATCACGGCCGGTGCACTCGATCTCGGTGAAAAGCCTTCCGTGTTGTCGGCAATTTCCAAGTACCACGCAACCGAACGGATGCGCCAGGTCATCACCGACGCCATGGATATTCACGGCGGCAAAGGCATTTGTATGGGGCCGAATAATTATCTGGGACGCGCCTATCAGCAGGTGCCGATCGCCATTACCGTTGAGGGCGCCAATATTTTGACGCGCTCACTTATTATTTTTGGTCAGGGCGCGATTCGTTGCCACCCATGGGTGCTGAAGGAAATGAAGGCCGCCCGTAACGATTCGATTGATGAGTTTGATCACGCGTTTTGGGAACATATCAAATTCACCATATCCAATACCGGACGCTCGTTATGGATGGGGTTCACAGGCGGACTCGGCCTGCCATCACCGGCCTGTCCGGACACCAAACGTTATTACCAGCAAATGACACGTTTCTCATCAGCGTTTGCGTTACTTGCTGACGTGTCGATGTTTGTCATCGGTGGCTCGCTCAAACGCAAGGAAAAACTGTCGGCGCGTTTGGGCGATGTGTTGTCGTACCTGTATTTGTCGTCTTGCGTGCTGAAATTTTATGATGAGCGCGGTCAACAAAAAGATGAATTGCCAATTCTGAAATGGGCGTTGTATGACTGCGCGTTCAAGATTCAGGTGGCGATGGACGGCATCATCAAAAACTTCCCGAATCGATTTGTCGCCTGGTGGTTGCGTCGTTTGGTGTTTCCAAAGGGCATGACGCTCATTCAGCCGTCCGACCAGCTGGGTCATGAGGTTGCGCGCATTCTCATTACGCCGTGTGCGGCGCGTGATCGTTTGATTGCCGGCATGTATTTGCCCGACGATGAAAATGACATCATGGGTCAATTAAATGCCGCAATGAACGCCGTTGTTGCGGTTGAGCCCATTGAGGCAAAAGTTCGTGTGGCGCAAAAGGCCGGACGAATTACCGCTAGAGGCGTCGACGACGTATTTAATGAGGCAAAGGACCTGTCAGTGATCACGGATACCGAGCTCGCCCAGTGGAAACGCGCCCGTGTGTTAACCAAAGAAGTGATTCGCGTGGACGATTTCGACAAAAATTTCGGCATGTCTGTGGCGCAGTTAACGGCGCAGGCGAAAAAATTGCCTGCCGAGTATGCCGCTGCCGCAGAATAGGAAAAGACTTATGAAAAAAGTTTATGTTGTTGACGGCGCACGTACGCCTTTTCTAAAAGCAAAAGGTAAGTTGGGACCGTTTAGTGGTGGAGATCTGGCGGTTGGCTGTGCGCGACCGTTGCTCGCACGGCAAACGTTTGCACCGACTGAATTTGATGAAGTGATTGTGGGTGCGGCGATGCCGTCGGCCGACGAAGCCAATATCGGTCGTGTGGTGTCGTTGCGGGTGGGTTGCGGTGACAAGGTGCCGGCGTGGACGGTAATGCGCAATTGTGCGTCGGGTATGCAGGCGCTGGATTCGGCCTACGTCAACATCCTGGCGGGCAAGTCGAATTTGGTGTTGGCGGGTGGAACCGATGCCATGAGTCACGCGCCGTTATTGTTCGGACCGGCGATGGTCAACTGGCTGGCAGACTGGTATGCGGCCAAATCATTCGGCCAACGCGCCGGCGTGGCGATGAAATTTCGTCCCGCCTATCTCGCGCCGGTGATTGCCATCTTAAAAGGGCTGACCGACCCGATCGTGAAATTATCGATGGGCCAAACGGCTGAAATTGTTGCGAAACGATTTGGCATTACCCGGCAGATGATGGATGCGTTTGCTGCCGAATCGCATCTGAAAGTATTGGCCGGCCGGGAAGCGGGGCACTACAGCGAAATTGAGCCGCTCATCGACGCTCGTGGCAATGTGTATGCTGAAGATGATGGTGTCCGCACCGATTCAACACCGGAACGATTGGCAAAATTACGCCCGGTTTTTGATAAGACGTACGGCAATGTCACCGCCGGCAATTCTTCGCAAGTCACCGATGGTGCCGCCATGTTGATTTTGGCGAGTGAAGAAGCCGTCGCCAATTACAATTTAAGACCATTGGGCGCCATTATTGATTCACAGTGGAGTGCGCTGGATCCGGCTGAAATGGGTTTGGGACCGGTGCATGCGATTACACCGATGTTGCAGCGTCATCAACTCAGCCTGAATGATCTCGATTGTGTTGAGATCAACGAAGCATTTGCGGCGCAGGCATTGGGCTGCCTGGCGGCTTGGGAATCGGCAGCCTATTGCAAGGAAAAGTTGGGACTCGATGCCGCAGCGTTTGCAAAACTAGGCACGCTTGATCGGACAAAATTCAACGTTGACGGTGGGGCCATTGCGCTTGGCCACCCCATCGGCGCGTCGGGTGCACGGGTGGTGTTGCATGCACTCAAAACACTTGAACGCACCAACGGTCGATACGCCGCCGCCTCACTCTGTATTGGTGGCGGACAAGGCGGGGCGATGTTGCTGGAGCGGGTGTAAAAACAATCTGTTTTTGCATTGTCTCCTGGTGCCGGAATGGAAAACGAAACTCGCCGCTGGGTGAGCTGTTTCACACACAAATGCCCTAAACTCCGCACCGATATTGCACTTTCTAAAACAATTTGATGGCCGCAGGGAAAACAAAAATGCAAAACTGGAAACATTGGCAGCTTGCCAACAACGAAAATAACATCGCCTTCCTCACTTTTGATCGCGCCAAGCCAGACGGTACCCCTGACTCGACCAATACGTTTTCATCCGAGTCGCTTCGCGAGCTCGGCGAGATTTGCGCTCAATTGAAAGCCAACCCGGTTAAGGGATTGGCCATTCTGTCGGCAAAAAATAATGGTTTTGCCGCCGGCGCGGATATTGACGAATTCACCGGCTTCACGACGTTCGACGAAGCCGCCGCCATGACCAAGCTTGGTTTGGACGTGTTCGATCAAGTGGCTGCACTGCCGTTCCCCACAGTGGCGATGATTCATGGTTTTTGTATGGGTGGTGGTACCGAGTTGGCGCTGGCGTGTAAATATCGCATCGCCGATGACGGCCCGAAAACAAAAATGGCATTGCCAGAGGTGATGATTGGCATTGTGCCTGGCTGGGGTGGCGCCATGCGCATGCCTAAGTTGATTGGTGCCGGCCAGGCACTTGGTCTGATGCTAACCGGGCGCGCGGTGAATGCTAAAACCGCCAAACGCATGGGTCTGGTTGATGTGATCACGCCACGTCGCCATTTCACCAATGCGGCAATGATGTTATTGCAGAAACCACCAAGCCCACATCGCCCGGCGTTAAAAGACGCCATCACCAATTGGCCGGTTATTCGCGGGTTGGTGGCCAATGCATCGCGCAAACAAGTGGCGAAAAAAGCGAGCAAAGATCACTATCCTGCGCCCTACGCCATTATTGATTTGTGGGAAAAATTCGGCGGTGACCCACGCAATGTGCCGGCTGATCATCCGTCGTCGATGCAAAGCCTTTTTGCCCATCCGACCGCACGCAACCTGATTCGTATTTTTAAATTGCAGGATCGGTTGAAGGCGTTGGGCGCCGGTGAGTCGGGTATTCAACGCGTTCATGTGGTGGGCGCCGGTGTCATGGGTGGTGATATCGCCGCGTGGTGCGCGTTTAAGGGTTTGACGGTGACCTTGCAGGATTTGGATCATGCGCGTATCGCACCCGCCATCAAACGTGCCGCCGCACTTTACAAGAAAAAACTCAAAGCCCCACATTTGGTGCAGGCGGCCATGGATCGTTTGATACCAGACGTGAAGGGCGATGGCGTCGCGCATTGCGATTTGGTGATCGAGGCCATTGTTGAAAATGCCGAGATCAAGAAAAAATTGTATGCCTCGATTGAGCCGCGTTTAAAATCCACCGCCATTCTTGCCACCAATACCTCGTCTATTCCCCTTCAGGAATTGGCGATCGGTCTGGCCAGGCCGGAGCGTCTGGTTGGCATTCACTTTTTTAATCCGGTCGCAATGATGATGTTGGTTGAAATTGTGCAGGGTCCGCAGACGGCGGCCGAAGTCATGACGCGCTCACAGGCGTTTGTGAAGAAAATCGACAAGTTACCGTTGCCGGTGAAATCGGCGCCCGGATTTTTGGTCAATCGCATTCTCACGCCTTATATGACCGAGGCACAGGTGATGCTCGAAGAGGGAATTCCGGCTGAAACCATTGATGCAGCGGCAAAAGCGTTTGGTATGCCG
>JAYTBF010000172.1:0-10327 GCA_043737175.1 Burkholderiales bacterium | reverse complement strand
GTGGGTCATGATCGCCGGGTGTTCGGCCAAACTTTCTACTCCGCCAAGACTTTCTGCACATACAAATATTTTGAGGTGCTCCAGAAATAGTCTGGACTCGTCCAAACCGCCCTTGAGGATTACCGTGACCATGCCGCCGAATCCGGCCATTTGTTTTTTGGCCAGCGTATGTTGTGGATGAGAAACCAAACCCGGATAGATGACACGTTCAACTTTTGGATGGGACTCCAGCCATTGCGCAATTTCCAGCGCGCTTTGGCAATGCCGCTCCATGCGCAGATGTAAAGTTTTGAGACCACGCATGGCGAGAAAGCTGTCGAACGGCCCGAGAATACTACCGACCGCATTGTGCAAATACATCAACTTTTCGGCTAGCGCACCCTGTTCGCGGGCGACCACCATGCCGCCGACCATATCCGAATGCCCATTCAAATATTTGGTGACGGAGTGCACCACCAGATCAAAGCCATGATCAAGTGGTCGTTGCACACAGGGTGTGGCGAAGGTGTTGTCGGCGACCGCGATCAGATTGTGTTTTTTTGCAACTGCAGCAACCATTGCCAAATCGACCAACTTCAACAATGGATTGGATGGTGTTTCAATCCAAATCATTTTTGTATTGGGCTGAATGGCGGCTTCAATTTTTGCCGCGTCACTCATATCGGTAAAAGTAAACGACAACCCGGCTGACCGTTTGCGCACGTTCTCAAACAGGCGGTAGGTTCCGCCATACAGATCGTCAAGGGCAATCACATGGGCGCCGCTGTCGAGCGTATCCAGAATGGTGGCCGACGCCGCCAATCCGGACGCAAAGGCAAATCCCTGTGCTCCATTCTCCAGGTTGGCGACGCAGCGTTCAAACGCCATACGCGTCGGGTTATGGGTGCGGGCATATTCATAACCCTGATGCACACCCGGACTTTTTTGTGCATAGGTGGATGTGGCATAAATCGGCACCATGACCGCGCCAGTGGTGGGATCAGGCTCTTGCCCCGCGTGCACCGCGCGGGTGCCAAATTGATGTTTACTTGCCATGGTTATTGCACCCTTCTGCGCAGGTAGTTTAATAGGTCATAACGGGTGATCAGTCCTTGAAATTTTTCGCCGTCCATCACAATGGCCACGTAACCGTGATCAAAAATAGGCATCAGGCGGGAAATAAAATCCGATTTTTGCAGCGTTTCAATCTTGTCACTCATGGCCTCACGAACGGGCGATTTGAATCGTTGTTCATCACCAAAAACCGCCATCAATATATCCGACTCATCGATAATGCCAACAACGTTTTCGCCATCAAGAACGGGCATTTGTTGCACATCGTATAACTTCATACGGGCAAGTGCAGTTTGGAGTGTGTCGTCCGGTTTCACGGTGATCGTGGCACGATCGTCATGACGTCGTGAAATTAAATCCGTCAGATCGCCTTTGGTTTCGCGTTTAATGATGCCTTGATCCATCATCCAATAATCGTTGTACATTTTGGAGAGATACTTGCCACCCACGTCACAAATAATGGTTACCACGCGTTTGGGTGTTGATTGTTCGCGGCAATAACGCAAGGCGGTTGCCAGCAATGTTCCGGTTGATGAGCCGCCCATGATGCCTTCCTTGAGCAATAAATCGCGCGCTGCCAGCATGGCTTCGGCATCACTGACGTAATAACCCTTGGTCGCCATCTTGATGTCGAGATTGACCGGAACGTAATCGCCACCAATGCCCTCGACCAACCACGAACCCGGCGCGCTGTGTGTGCCGGTGTTGACCAGATCCGCCAGGATCGAGCCCTTTGGGTCAGCCAAAATCATTTCAACATGCGGTGCGTGTTTTGCGAAATACCGGCCCATGCCGGTAATGGTGCCGCCTGAGCCGACACCAGCCACGACCGCATCGAGCCGATGGTCCATCTGTCCCCAAATCTCCGGCGCGGTCCAGTCTTCATGTGTTTGTGGGTTGGCCGGATTGGAAAATTGATCAATACAATGCGCGCTGTTACCGGCGGCATTCATTTCTGCCGCAATGCGTTTCGCCATGTCCTGATAATACTCAGGGTGCCCTTTTGAAACATCAGAGCGCGTCATGACAATTTCCACACCCATTGCCCTCAGGTGAAAAATTTTCTCTTGGCTCATTTTGTCGGGAATCACCAGCAATAACTTGTAGCCCTTGTGAATGGCCGCCAGTGCCAGGCCGAGCCCGGTGTTACCGGCAGTTGCCTCAACAATGGTTCCGCCCGGTTTAATCTTGCCGTCGCGTTCGGCGGCCTCAATCATGCGTAGGCCGATACGATCCTTGATTGAACCGGCGGGGTTATTACATTCAAGCTTGGCATATAACTCACAACAACCCGTATCCAGGTTGGAAAGTTTGACCATTGGCGTATTGCCAATCAAGTCTAGGACGTTGCCGTAGGTGGCTTTTGGCGCAGGGGACATGGAGGCTCGCGAGGAAAAACGCTTTTGGCGTTGGGAGGGAAATTGCACCGCAATGATCGCGCGACACAAACCGTTCGCAATTCTACCGCTACCGTGGGCTTTCTATAACTTTTGCCGGCCGGAACGGGTGTAAACCTAACACCAGGGTCATGCCATAAAGAACCAACAGTCCGCCGATCGACGCGCCCAAGGTGAGATGTTCATCAAAGAAAATAATGCCCCAAATGACGCCGAATACGGGAATCAGGAAGGTGACGGATATGGCCTTGGTCGGCCCAATATCTACGATCAACCGGTAGTACAAAACATAGGCAACACTGCTACAAAGCAGGGCCAACGCAAGCAGGCTTAATGCGACCGGTAATGACGGCACCGACCAATTGGTTAATGGAATCGCCAGAGGTGCGGTGGCGAAGCTGGCAAGTATTAACGTTCCTGCCGCAAGCCCCATGTTCGGCGCGCCTTTGACGTATTTCTTGATGTAGACGCTGATATATCCGTAGGAAGCGGTGGCGATAATACAGGCGCCAATGGCGATGGCAACTTCCGGCGACAACGCAACGCTGCCAAGGTTGACGATCAGGGCAACGCCGAAAAAGCCGATCACGAGCCCAGCAATGCGTATGGCGGTCAGGCGTTCGCCTAGCATCACGGCCGCAAATAACAAACCGAAAAATGGTGCAGTAGCATTCAGAATCGCACCGTAACCCGCGGGTAAGGTTTTCATTGCAAACGCAAACAAGGCAAACGGCAAAGCCGAATTCATCAGGCCTATGAACAAATACTGTCGCCAATATTTGGCCAGGCCTAGTTGCTCGCGCATGATCATTGCATAAATAATGAGCGCCACTCCGGCAATGCCAATGCGCAGCCACATCGTGCCAATGCCACCAAACGTAGGGGCGACAACCCGCATGAAGGCGAACGACGCACCCCAAATGGCAGCAAGTGAAATAAGGCGAAGTAGATTGGCGGGGGACATAGGTTGATTATCAAGGGGAGCAAACAAGAGTGTCGCCGAAATTACGGCAGCGAATCAAATTGACGTGAAAACAAGCGGAAGAAAAAATGCAATTGGTCTTTTGTCGGATTATTTAGCCTACAGGTATGCCAGAATTCCCTCCTTTGGTACATTCTTGAATTGGGCAAATCCATGGACACAAAAAACTTATTTAATTTGGCTGGGCGCGTCGCACTTA
This sequence comes from Burkholderiales bacterium, assembly GCA_043737175.1. Taxonomy (GTDB): domain Bacteria; phylum Pseudomonadota; class Gammaproteobacteria; order Burkholderiales; family Usitatibacteraceae; genus UKL13-2. Next base: position 6,696 of record JAYTBF010000172.1, on the reverse strand, counting down.
TCACAGGCGGATCACGGGGTCTGGGGCTGCAAATTGCCAAAGGGTTTGGCATGCATGGCGCAAAGCTGGCGTTAACCGCCCGCAAGGCGGATGAACTTGCTACGGCGAAATCGGAATTGACGGCGCTGGGATTTGACGTTTTTGTGGTGCCAAGTGATTTATCAAAGCCGGAATCAATCGCGCCCATGGTTGACGCCGTAGTTGCTCACTTTGGAAAGATCGACATCTTGGTGAATAACGCTGGCGCCTCCTGGGGCGCGCCAGCTGCGGATTACCCTCTTGAGGCTTGGAACAAAATTATTGCGACGAATCTGACCGGCAACTGGCTGGTGACCCAGCAAGTCGGCGTAAAAACCATGATTCCAAATCGCGCGGGCAGCATCATTAACATCGCGTCGGTCGCGGGGCTGCGCGGGCAACAAGGCCCCATGCAGACCATTGCCTACAACACCAGCAAGGGCGGCCTGGTTAACTTCACACGCGCACTGGCCGCAGAATGGGCAACGCACAACATTCGCGTCAATGCCATCGCACCGGGTTTTTTTCCTTCGAAAATGAGCGAAGGTTTATTAAAGGTGGTGGACAAACAAATCATCGCCATGACCCCCATGAAAAGGTTGGGCGGGGAGGAAGACTTGAAGGGGCCGGCAATATTTTTAGCCAGTGACGCGGCAAGTTATGTGACGGGCCAGATTCTGTCGGTTGATGGTGGCATGACCGCAGTGTAAATCGCCCATACGATTTGTAGCGTTTCCACATCGACTTGATTCAATGTCTATCGTTAGGTCGTCAAATTTCCCCTGTTAATTCAATCGTTTAGACTTTTGTTCAGTTATTCAACCGCCCTGAGCGCAATTAACCGCATTCCCGTTTTTGTCAGGCTGACCCGTTTGGGGCATTGAAAAGGCGCCAAACCGTAAAGTTATGAGGAATTTCGCATAATTAGTTGACTTGGCTTTACGCCTCGGGATATACTTATCGACTTCGCTGCTCCGGCCGTGGCTATGTCGGCCGAGAGTCTGCAAAAACAGGATCGCATTTTGGATCTTGCCGCCTGAAAGTCTGCACAAGCCGCACTGTAAAAGGTGCTTTAAGCAATCGGGCAAAAGAAGCTTTCTAACCTGTCGGCGCATTTGATTCGGGTCTCCGAGTTGGTTGCGACGATATAAGACGGATCCAAAACTGGCTGCCAAGTTTGGCGGGTAAGTTGGAGATAAAAACATGATTCAGATGCAGTCGATTCTCGACGTCGCCGATAACACCGGCGCGCGGTCGGTAATGTGTATCAAAGTCCTCGGTGGCTCTAAGCGCCGCTACGCGGGCATTGGCGACATTATCAAAGTCAGTATCAAGTCAGCGCAGCCACGCGGCCGCGTTAAAAAAGGCGAGGTCTACACGGCCGTTGTTGTTCGCACCGCCAAAGGTGTGCGCCGCAGTGATGGTTCGCTCATCAAGTTTGATGGCAACGCCGCTGTTTTGTTGAATGCAAAGTTGGAGCCAATCGGCACCCGTATCTTTGGACCAGTCACGCGTGAGTTGCGTACTGAAAAGTTCATGAAGATCGTGTCCCTGGCGCCAGAAGTGCTGTAAGGCTGCAAAGGAAAATACGCGATGAACAAAATTCGTAAGGGCGACCAAGTGGTCGTCATCACCGGTCGGGACAAAGGTAAGCGCGGCACCGTGCTGAAAATGGTCATCGAATCCGAGCGTGCCGTGGTTGAGGGTATCAACCGCGTCAAAAAACACACCAAGCCGAATCCTATGAAGGGTTTGACTGGGGGCATTATTGAGAAAGAGATGTCGATTCATCTTTCCAATATTGCTATTTTTAATCCGGCCTCCGGTAAAGCGGATCGGGTCGGGATCAAGACGTTGGATGCTGTGAGTGGGCAGAAGGCGCGCAAAGTGCGCGTGTTCCGTTCCAACAGCGAACAAGTTGACGCATAAGGGGACGATGAAAATGGCTCGACTCCAATCATTTTACAAAGAAACTGTTGTTCCAAAGTTGATGAAAGACTTTGGTTACAAGTCCGTAATGGAAGTGCCGCGCATCAGCAAAATCACGCTGAACATGGGTGTGGGCGAAGCGGTCGCCGACAAAAAAATCATGGATCACGCCGTTGGTGACATGACCAAAATTGCCGGCCAAAAGCCTGTGGTTACGCTGTCGAAAAAATCCATTGCCGGCTTTAAGATTCGTGATGGTTATCCAATCGGCTGCATGGTGACTTTACGCGCCGACCGGATGTATGAATTTCTCGATCGTCTGATCACCGTTTCGCTGCCGCGTGTGCGCGATTTTCGTGGTATTTCGGGCCGTTCGTTTGATGGCCGTGGCAATTACAACATGGGTGTGAAAGAGCAAATCATTTTCCCGGAAATCGAGTACGACAAAATCGATGCAATCCGTGGAATGAATATCTCAATTACTACCACCGCAAAAAGCGATGCTGAGGCCAAAGCGCTTCTGGCAGCGTTCAAATTTCCATTCCGAGGTTAAGAGCATGGCAAAACTTGCTGTTATTAATCGTCAAGCCAAGCGTGAAAAGCTTGTCGCCAAATTCAAGCCAAAGCGTGATGCTTTGTTGAAAACCATTGGTGATCAAAGTCTATCGGAAGAAGATCGTTATCAGGCGCGTTTGAAGTTGCAGGCTTTGCCACGCAACGCCAGCCCGACCCGTTTGCGTAATCGTTGCGCGATCACCGGTCGTCCGCGTGGGGTCTTTAGCAAGTTTGGCCTGGGTCGTAGTGAGTTACGTAAAATTGCCATGCGCGGTGAAGTTCCGGGCTTGGTTAAAGCTAGCTGGTAGCCGAGAAGTAGGGCGGAGAAAAAATTATGAGTATGAGTGACCCGATCGCCGACATGTTGACCCGCATTCGTAATGCGCAACAGTCGGAAAAAGTTGATGTGACAATGCCGTCGTCCAAGGTGAAAGTCGCTATTGCCCGCGTCCTGAAGGACGAGGGTTACATCGAAGGATTTGATGTGCGCACCGCCGAGGGTAAGTCAGAGTTAAACGTCGGCCTAAAGTATTACGCAGGCAAACCGGTGATTGAGAAGATTGAACGCGTTTCGCGTCCAGGGCTTCGCATTTACCAGGGGCGCGAAGATATTAAGCCGGTTATGAACGGTTTGGGAGTGGCCATAGTGTCGACCTCCAAAGGTGTCATGACGGATCGCAAAGCGCGCGCAACCGGTATCGGTGGCGAAGTAATTTGCATCGTGGTGTAAGGAAAATAAAATGTCACGAGTCGGTAAACAACCAATAAACATTCCTGCAAAAGTCGAAGTGACGATTGCGGCGAACGAAATTACAGTCAAAGGCCCGTTGGGCACTTTGAAGCAAGCGGCAACCAGCTTGGTCAACATCAAAAAAGATGGCGATCAGATTGTTCTGGAAGCAGCCAATGATACCCAGGCGTCAAATGCTATGTCCGGCACCATGCGTGCTTTGCTGGCCAATATGGTCACCGGCGTGGACAAAGGTTTTGAGCGCAAGCTGTTGTTGGTCGGCGTGGGTTACAAAGCGGCGGCACAAGGTGCGAAGTTAAACCTTGCGCTTGGCTACTCGCACCCCGTTGTTCACGATATGCCAGAGGGTGTGAAGGCCGAAACGCCAACACCTACCGAAATTATTTTGAAGGGCATTGACAAGCAGAAGGTTGGCCAAGTGGCAGCCATTGTGCGTGGATACCGTCCGCCAGAGCCATACAAGGGCAAGGGCGTTCGTTATGCTAATGAAGTCATCGTTCTCAAAGAGACGAAGAAGAAGTAAGGAAGGCGATCATGATCGATAAAAAACAATCCCGTATTCGTCGTGCAGCCAAAACCCGCGCCATCATTGCGCGTCTGAAGGCGGTTCGTCTGACAGTTAATCGCACCAATACCCATATTTATGCTCAGGTCATCGATGCAACGGGTCAAAAAGTGCTGGCGGCGGCGTCAACGGCTGAAAAAGAATTGCGTGCAACGCTGAAGAGTGGCGCAACTGCTGCCGCTGCTGCTGAAGTTGGCAAGCGTATTGCAGAACGCGCAAAAGCTGCTGGTGTTTCTGACGTGGCATTTGACCGCTCAGGATTCGCTTATCACGGTCGCGTCAAGGCGTTGGCAGATGCCGCGCGTGAAGCCGGCCTCAAGTTCTAATTAAGGGTTTCCAAATGGCAAAACCAGAAATTCAAGACAAAGAAGGCGACGGCCTACGCGAGAAGATGATCTCCGTAAACCGCGTCACCAAGGTGGTAAAGGGCGGTCGTATTCTCGGCTTCGCTGCTTTAACTGTTGTTGGTGATGGCGACGGTCGTATTGGCATGGGTAAGGGCAAATCAAAAGAGGTGCCGGTTGCCGTGCAAAAAGCAATGGAACAGGCACGTCGCAAGTTGGTGAAGATCCCGCTTAAAAACGGCACGCTACATCATCAAGTGATTGGCAAACACGGTGGCACAAAAGTGTTTATGCAGCCCGCTGCTGACGGTAACGGTATTAAGGCCGGTGGTGCGATGCGCGCAGTATTTGAGGTTATGGGCATCACCAACATTTCCGCAAAATGCCACGGTTCGACCAATCCTTACAACGTGGTTCGTGCAACGCTGGATGGTTTGGCACAAATTACGCGCCCATCGGAAGTAGCTGCCAAACGCGGCAAAACCATTGAAGAAATCCTGGGCTAATCGAGGTTCAATATGACTAACCAGAAAACAATCAAAGTGACGTTGCTCAAAAGTACCATCGGTCGCCTGGAAGCACACAAAGCGTGTGTTCGCGGCTTGGGCTTGAAAAGACGTCATCACACCGTCACTGTAATTGATACACCCGCAAATCGCGGCATGATCAATAAGGTGATTTATATGCTTCAGGTTGAAGGCTAAGAATCATGGATTTGAATGACATTAAACCCGCAGAGGGTTCGAAAAAACCCCGCCGCCGTGTTGGTCGCGGTATCGGTTCAGGTTTGGGCAAAACAGCGGGCCGTGGCCATAAAGGTCAAAAGTCTCGTTCCGGCGGCTTTCATAAGGTCGGCTTTGAGGGCGGCCAAATGCCGTTACAACGTCGTTTGCCAAAGCGTGGTTTTGTTTCGCTGACACGCAACGATACCGCTCAAGTTCGTTTGTCAGAAATCGCCAATTTGCCGGTTGATACGGTTGATTTGTTGGTTTTAAAACAAGCTAACATCATTCCACCAAGCGCATTGGCGGCAAAAGTATTTTTGTCCGGCGCAATTGACAAGAAGGTCAAGCTGATTGGTATTGGCGTGACCAAGGGTGCCAAGGCGGCCATTGAGGCGGCGGGTGGCATTATTGAAACAGTGCCAGCGGCTCAGGCAGCATAATTACTAATCGCAGACTAGGAAAAACAGTTTGGCTACAAATCCTTTAGCGGCAATCGGAAAGATGGGTGACCTTAAGCGTCGCCTGATCTTCTTGGTGCTGGCCTTGATCGTTTTTCGTATTGGGACGCACATCCCGGTGCCGGGAATTGATCCGGTTCAGTTATCCAAGCTGTTCGATACGCAGGGTGGCGGAATTTTGGGCATGTTTAACATGTTCTCCGGTGGCGCATTGTCGCGTTTCTCGGTTTTTGCACTCGGGATCATGCCGTACATTTCGTCGTCGATCATTATGCAGTTGCTGACGGTTGTTTCGCCTTCACTGGAAGCGTTGAAAAAAGAAGGCGAAGCCGGTCGTCGCAAGATTACGCAATACACGCGTTATGGCACGGTTGTATTGGCATTGTTTCAAGCGGTCGGCATTTCGGTGGCATTAGAGTCGCAGCAGGGATTGGTTATTGACCCAGGCATGATGTTTCGCTTTGTGACCGTTGTTACGTTGGTTGGTGGCACGATGTTTTTGATGTGGTTGGGCGAGCAGATTACCGAGCGTGGTATTGGTAATGGCATTTCGCTGATTATTTTCTCGGGCATTGTAGCTGGGTTGCCTAGTGCGATCACCGGTACGATGGAGCTGGTTAATAACGGCAGCATGTCTATTCCGGCCTTCCTGTTTATCTTGGTTTTGGTTGTGTTTGTGACCTACTTCGTGGTGTTTGTGGAGCGCGGCCAACGAAAAATTTTGGTGAATTACGCCAAACGCCAAGTAGGCAATAAGTTGTATGGTGGGCAATCATCGCATTTGCCGCTGAAGTTGAACATGTCGGGTGTGATTCCGCCAATTTTTGCGTCCTCGATCATTTTGTTCCCCGCCACGGTTGCAGGCTGGTTTGGGCAGGGCGACCAAATGGTTTGGCTTAAAGACGTGGGCGCAGCTTTAGCGCCTGGACAACCGCTTTATGCATTGTTGTATGCGGCGGCGATTATATTCTTTTGCTTTTTCTATACCGCGTTGGTTTTTAACGCAAAAGAAACGGCTGAAAATTTGAAGAAAAGTGGTGCCTTTGTTCCGGGTATTCGTCCGGGTGAACAAACTGCGCGCTACATAGACAAGATTTTGATGCGCTTAACGTTGGTGGGTGCGGCGTATATTACGGCGGTTTGTTTGTTGCCAGAGTTTTTACATATGCGTTGGAATGTTCCCTTTTACTTTGGCGGGACGTCCTTGCTCATCATCGTCGTAACAACAATGGATTTTATTGCACAGCTACAAGCCTATTTGATGTCTCACCAGTATGAAGGCCTGCTCAAGAAGGCGAACTTCAAGGGTGGTGCAGGCTTTCCTGTACGTTAAGACAACATAAGCGGATCG
>JAYTBF010000171.1:0-4350 GCA_043737175.1 Burkholderiales bacterium | reverse complement strand
GTAAACGATAACTTGCGCACAATCGGGTTGGCGCACAACTCGCCACCGATTGCGGGTGCGGCATCCGCGTCACCGGTCACGACATTGAATACCCCGGGAGGAATGCCGGCGCGGTGCGCAAGCTCGGCCAGTGCCAATGCCGACAGTGGCGTTTGTTCGGCCGGTTTCAGCACCATGGTGCAACCGGCGGCGAGGGCCGGGGCGGCTTTTCGTGTGATCATCGCATTCGGGAAATTCCACGGTGTGATCGCGGCGGTGACACCAATTGGTTGCTTCAAAATAATGAGTCGTTTGTCGGGCATCGTCGCCGGAATGACATCACCGTAAATGCGTTTACCCTCTTCGGCGAACCATTCGATAAACGATGCGCCGTACAACACCTCGCCTTTTGCTTCGGCGAGGGGTTTGCCTTGTTCGGCGGTGAGAATTTGTGCGAGATCATCGGCATTGGCGACGATTGACTCGTACCATTTGCGCAAAATGGCGGCACGCGCCTTAGCCGTCAGTGCACGCCACGCTGGCAAGGCACGATTGGCGGCATCAATGGCGGCGTGTGTGTCGGCGGCATCACAATTGGCGACGGTTGCAATCACAACGCCATTGGCGGGATTGTCCACCTCGAAGGTTTTTTTCGACGCGGCGTCGCACCACACCCCATCCACATAACATTGTGTTTTGAGCAAGGTGGCGTCTTGCAAAAGGGTCTCAAGTTTTACGAGCTGAGCGGAATTCATACAAAATCTTTCAAGAATTAATAACGGGCTGCAGCCAAGCTTCACGTCTGACCTTGGCAACTGCGGGAGTGTCGTTGAGGGTTAACACACAGGTTTGGTTGGTCTGTGCCTGTAAGAGAACGGTGACCATCAATAGTTCATCACGACGAAATGCCATCACGGCCAATTCGTTGCCGACTTCGTACGACTTAATTCGTCGCTCAAGGTTGGCGGCATTCACCCGCAAGCCATCAAGCGCAACAATGGTGTCACCTGCGGAAAGTCCGGCGGCCAGTGCGGCACCACCGGCGAACACTTGTAAAAGTTTGGCGTCGCCATTGGACTCTGCACCGATCTTTGCGCCGATGGATGCAAGCGGTGACGATGCGGGCGGTGTGCCCATCGCCGGACGCCAGGACAAGGTTACGCCTACCGTTGCAAATAGTGGCACAAGATCGAGATCGGTGGTGCCATAAACGGCTTCGGCAAAAAACGCCGACAGGTCGGCGCCGGCCATTTCGCTGGCAATTTTTTCGATTTCACCCTCGTGCACACCGCGACCTGATTTGGCAAAGCGGTTCCATAGAGCGCGCATAACATCATCGAGCGATTTTTTGCCGGCGCTATGGTCACGAATCATCAAGTCGAGGGCCAGCCCAATCATGGCGCCTTTTTGGTAATAGCTGACAATGCTGTTTACCGCGTTTTCGTCTTGACGATAATATTTGGTCCACGCGTCGAATGATGATTCGGCGACACTTTGTTTGGTGCGGCCCGCCTGTGATAACACGCGGCCAATATTCTCAGCATCAATTTCTAAATATTCGAGCGGCGTGATGATGCCTGCGCGCACCAACATCAAGTCGTCGTAATAGTCGGTGATGCCTTCAAAAAACCACAGCTGGCGCGTGTAACTCTCCTTGCCAAAATCGTAGGGCACAAACGCGGCCGGCAAAATACGTTTGACGTTCCAAGTATGAAAGTACTCGTGTGAAGCCAATGACAATAATTTGCGATACGCTGCCGCCGGTTTGGGCGCCGTGGCGGATGCTGGCACGTCTGTGGTCGAATTTGACTGCACCGGTAAATCATCACGACTGACCAACAATGCGGTGGAAGCACGATGTTCAAGTCCGCCAAATCCTTCGCCCACCACCATGATCAAAAACCAGTATTCCGCCATCGGTGCTTGTGCGGTATCCGGCTCAAACAATCGAATCTGCGCCTCACAAAACTTTTTGAAGTCGGCGCACAGGCGCGCCATGTCGGCGCGATGCCGACCGGTAATGGCGACGTGATGGGTGACACCACAGGCCTCAAAGGTGGTGTGATTGAATACCCCCATTTCAACCGGATGGTCAACCAGCTCGTCGTAGTCGTTAGCGATAAAAACGCCAAAGTCCTTTACTGACTTGCCGTTTGGGGCATTTTTGGCTGAAAGTGCGCTTGCTATCTGCCATTTGGCAAATTGGTTGCCGATCGGACGCTTGATTTCAATTTCACACGCGGCGTCACGAAAACCATCGGCGAGCAAAAACACACTGGTGCCATTAAAAAAACCGTGCGTGTCGTCAAGATGCGCCGCCCGCACCGACAGATCCCAGGCGTACACGTCATAGGTGACCGTTAACGGCCCTTTGCATGGTGCACATTGCCAGCTGCTTTTGTCGGTCTTGGCGCAGGCGACCGGCAGCCCATTTGCAAAAGCATGAATCGACACAATGTTTCGCGCGAATTCGCGAATCATGTAACTGCCGGGAATCCACACCGGCAACATAAACCGCTGGCCATCGGCGGCCGGTTCTTCAACCGTGACCGACACTTCATAAATGTGGGCGGCGGGGTGTTTGGGGAGGATGGAGTAACGAATCAAGATTGGCTCATTGTCGGACAAGAACGCGGGCGGAACCGCATGGGAAACCACGAGTTTACGGTAGCATGGGAAAATGATGAAGTCATTTGCATCAAAATTCTCCATGCCACCCGCCTGAACCAACATCACACACACAAACAATCGATGAAAACGCCCACAATTATGTTCGTCCACCTTGTCACCTTTATGTCAGTGGTTTTTTTGTTTGCCACCCCGGTGCACGCAAAAACGCTGCGCTGGTCGAGCGCTGGCGATATGCAAACAGCCGACCCGCATTCACAAAATGCCGGCGTTAACAACAACATCAACGGGCAAATTTTCGAGGGTCTGGTTGAGCGCGGCAAAAAAATGGAAATCGTGCCGCGGCTGGCGACCGGCTGGCGCCAACCCAATGCGACCACCTGGGTTTTTGATATTCGCAAACACGTCAAATTTCACGACGGCAAACCGCTGACTGCCGACGACGTGGTCTGGTCGATTTTGCGTATGCAGCAGCCGAATTCAAATTTTCGGGTGTACGCCAATGCCATCGGCAAACCGCGCAAGATTGATACACACACCGTTGAGCTGGTCACCGACGTGCCCAATCCGGTTATGCTGGAGATGCTGGTGAACATGTTCATCATGAGCCGCGAATGGGCGATTGCCCACAAAGTCGAACGGGTGCAGGACTACAAGGCGCGCGAAGAAACGTTTGCCGCCCGCAATGCCAATGGTACCGGGCCGTTTATGCTGGTCTCACGCGCGCCGGAAATCAAAACCGTACTGAAGAAAAATCCAAACTGGTGGGGTATTGCCGACAAAAAATTCGAGGGCAATGTCACTGAAGTTATTTACACACCGATCAGTTCCGAAGCGACCCGCATGTCGGCTTTGGTCTCCGGCGAGCTCGATTTTGTGCTCGACCCCGCCGTGCAGAACCTTGCGCAATTCAAACGCAACAAGGCGCTGAAAGTCATCGAGGCCATTGAAAACCGCGTGATCTTTTTTGGCATGGACCAAGCGCGCACCGAATTGCTCTACAGCAACATCAAGGGCAAAAATCCGCTCAAGGACAAACGGGTGCGCCAGGCCATGTATCAGGCAATCGATATTGAGGCCATCAAACGCACCGCCATGCGTGGCCTCTCCACGCCAACTGGCCTGATCCACCCCAACCCGGTCGCCGCCGGCCTGCCCGCCGAGCTCACCAAGCGCCTGCCGTTTGATGTCAACGCCGCCAACAAACTCATGGCCGAAGCCGGTTACGCGAGTGGCTTTGACATCACGCTCGATTGCCCGAACGGCCGTTATCTGGCGGACGAGCGAATTTGTGTGTCGGTGGCCGGCATGCTCGCCAAGATCAATGTGCGCGTGCGCGTGAACGCCATGCCGGTATCGACCTATTTCGCCAAGGTGCAAAAACTAGACACCAGTTTTTATTTGCTCGGCTGGGGCGGCTCAACCTTTGACCCGATCTTCACCCTGCAGCCGGTCTTGCACACCCGCAACGACAAAGGCGACGGTGATTACAACTGGGGGCAGGTCTCCGACAAAAAATTCGACGCGCTGGTGCAACAACTCAAAGGTGAAATTGACCCGAAGGAGCGCAACGCGATGATAGTCGAGGCCTACAAAATCCAGATCGAAAACATCTACCAACTGCCGCTGCACTTGCAGATCATCCCGTGGGCGATGCGCGCGAATGTGACTGCGGTGCACCGTGCGGATAATTGGCTGGAAGTGCCGTGGGTGGTGATTCAATGACGTAAACGTCCAAGAGCA
>JAYTBF010000170.1:0-4361 GCA_043737175.1 Burkholderiales bacterium | reverse complement strand
TCAGGTGTCGCCAATTGTTTTAAGGTGGTGTACAGCGTGGTCGTTTTACCGGAGCCGGTCGGCCCGGTGACCAAAACAATGCCGCCGGGGCTCTTGATCAGCGCCTGCCATTTGGTGTCATCTTCCGTGGTGAAGCCGAGTTCCGAAAAGTCGCGGACCAACACCTCCGGGTCAAACACCCGCATCACCAGTTTTTCACCGTGCGCGGTCGGCAGGGTCGACAAGCGCAGCTCAATTTCCAGGCCGTCCTGTGTGCGCGTTTTGATGCGGCCATCTTGTGGGCGGCGTTTTTCCACCACATCCATACGACCGAGTATTTTGATCCGCGCCGTGACGGCATTCGCCACCGCAGCAGGCATTTGATAGACCTCATGTAATACGCCGTCAATACGGAACCGTACCGTGGCGGTTTCACGGCGCGGCTCCAAATGAATATCCGATGCGCGTTGGTCAAACGCGTATTGCCACAGCCAATCCACCAACACCACAATATGATGATCATTGGCATCAAGCGTGCGTCCGCTTTTGCCCATTTCGACCAATTGCTCGAAGTTATTGAGATTGCTGCCACCCATCCCTGTGCGCTCTGCGCGTTTAACCGAACGCGACAAATTGTAAAATTCGCCGATGTAGCGGGTGATGTCTTGCGGGTTGGCCAGCACCACGCGAAAATTCATTTTCAGCATGTCAGCCAGCTCGGCCTGCCAGGCGGTGATATACGGCTCAGCCGTGGCGATAACGGCATCCTTACCCTGCACTTCCACCGACAAAATATTGCGTTTGTTGGCGTAGTCGGCCGACATCACATCGGTGACCGCCCGCATATCGACCTTGAGAGGATCAATATGGTAATACTGCATGCCCAGCCTGCCCGCCAACCATTCCGTCAATGTCGGCACATCGAGATGACGATAGGGCGGCTTGGCCGACTTCACCTTCGCCATCGAGATCGCAATCAGCGGATGATGATCGATCGAATTCGAGCGGTACTCCATGGTCGCGCGCTCGGCATCCGCCGCATTGACGAAGCCATCCTCGACCAGCCCGTCCATGACCTCTTTAAAAGTGAGGCGACGATCGTTGCCGGTTCGCTCGGCGAGTGGAACTAATTTCGGCGCTTGTATTTTGATCGCAGGAGTGGCCATATTGGGGTCAAGAAGTTTTGATCAGTTTAACTGTTTGTTTGCGGCGTTGGTCGGCAAAAATGCCATTTGACATACCCATCTGGCGGCATCAGTTATCACCACGCCAGTGGCATCGCCTCAACGGATCCCCCGCAAAGCCTGCAAGGTGTCGCGTTTGTCTGCGTATAAATCCCGCTCCCTGCGGGTTGAACTGAATTCAATGGCCCGTGTGAGGTGAATGTTTGCCTTGCCGATTTCGCCCATTAAAAAATAGGTGCGCGCCAGCCAAAAGTGGACCTCATGATTATTTGCACTCCGAGCCAACTCGCGAGTGAATAAATCCCGTGCCGCCGAATAATCAGCACGCTGCATGGCCGCCCGTCCCAAATCAAAATAATAGAACGGTGGCACCGGCTGCGCCGCCGTCAATTTTTTCTGCCAATCCGCGGCTTCGGCGCGCCGACCCAACTCATTGAGCACGGTGACCAAATTGGCCAGTGCATGGGTATTGGCCGGCTCACGACGCAACACGTGTTGCAACACGGTTTCGGCGTCGGCAACATTACCGTGACGACGGTACACCACGCCAAGAGTGATGTATGAGGCTGTAAAATTTGGATCAAACGAAAGCGCCGCCCGCGCCAGCCAGTAGGCTTGATTGGTGTCGCCTTCTGCCAGCACCTCGGCGGCGCGGTTATTCATGTACATCGCCAAAATAGTCTGTTCACTAATGACCTGGGTATTGAGAATGTGATTCTCGGCAAAACGCATAAAGTCGATGGTGTGCAGAGCGTTTTGACCAAGACGCGAACGGCTGGAGACAATACGCTCGCCCACCACCAAATTCACGTGGCCGATGGTGACCTGCAGATCATCCCGCCGCCCGGTCGTTTGCTCGCCCCCGACCCGTTGAAAATGAACGGTGAGACCCAATTCGCGCGCAAGTGCGGCGGCCATAATAGTCAACGACAAACAATTGCCCGCCCGGGCATAAAAAGTATCGCTGGCGTTGCGCGTGACCGCCGCATCGTAATCGAGACGCAATTGGCCATTATTGAATAACGCATTGACCAAGGTATCGCGGGCGCCGCTGTCGGTAAAAGAGTCGACAAAGTGGGCACGCAAAAATTGACGCATGGGCTCATCAACAGCAAAGACGTCCGCGGCATGAATGGGGGTTTCGGGCGGGGTAAATTTATCGTCGGCAAACAAGGCGATCGGCGCAACCAAAACCGGCGGCGTGGCGCAGGCCGTCAGCACGATGGCCAACAGGGTGACCAACAACAAACCTAATATCTTAAACAAATATTGCATTTGCCCCTCCGTCAATTGCCTGCTACGGCATTGGCTATTGATCAGCTTGATTCTACCCCCGCGTCGGCTGTCGGCGTCAGCAAGCCAAAAACAGCAGCAAAAGCCCACGCATGGAAAATCAGCCCAGCAAACACCCAATTGTAAAAGTGTCCGTCTGGCGCGCGATTTCAGGCAAAACCACCACCACATTGCTGTTATTGCCAACCCGTTGTTGCCAACCCGTTGTTGCCAACACGTTTTTGCCAATATTGCGACCGGCAATAAATTTGTCAAAAAATGTGGCGGGCGATTGATGAATAATCGCGGGGAATTGCCACGCTTCACTATAATGGTCGGACATGAATTTTGAGTGACAACATGCCTAGACCGACCAGCACGATTTCGTGGCAAAAGCTCGACCAATTGGCCAAACATGGACTGACCGTACGCCAGCCAAACGGGGTGCCCGCAGCGAAACCTCAGCGTTCACACTTGCCGGTTCGCAGCGCCTGTGGAATCACGCTTGATTTGTCCAGGCAGTCGATCGATCAAAACATATTTTCAGCGCTCAGCAATTTGGCTGCGGAAATGGGGCTCGAAAGCCAAGCCCGTCAACTCATTGCCGGCGCAGCCATCAATCAAACCGAAGCGCGGCCGATTCAGCACACACTATTGCGGAAAAGCGCAGTCACCAACGGGTCTGAACCCAACCCTGCCACCCAATCTGATGCAGCTATCGCGGCGTCTGCCATTACGCAATCGGCCATTCACACCGAGTTGAAGCGCATGCAATCGTTTGTCAGTGACATACGCGAGGGCAAAACACCATTTCGTAGTATTGCCGACCGAGCTTATAAAGATGTGGTGGTGATCGGCATCGGCGGTTCAGCACTGGGCCCGGCCATGGCGATCACGGCACTAAAACGATTTCATGATGGCCCGGCAATTCACTTCATTAGCAATATTGATGGTGCGGCTGCCGCCGATATCCTGCGGCCGCTCGATGCCGCCACCACCCTGGTGGTGGTGATCTCTAAAACATTCACAACTGAAGAGACCAATGTCAATGCGCGCGCCACCGCAGCGTGGATGAAGGATGCGCTGGGTGATGACGCGTTTGGCCGGCAATTTGTGGCGGTGACCGCCAATCCCCAGGGGGCCGCCAAGCAGGGTTACAGCAACGGCAACACGTTTGTTTTTTGGAATGGCGTTGGTGGTCGATATTCATTGTGGTCTGCCGTGGGCCTGCCGATTGCGCTCGCCATCGGCTTCGACAACTTTTCGCAAATGCTGGCCGGTGCGGCAGCAATGGACCACCATTTTGCCAGCGCACCGTTTGCAGAAAACCTGCCGATGTTGGTGGCGGCGGTGGGCATCTGGAATCGCAATTTTTTGCACATAGGTGTACACGCGGTATTGCCCTACGCCGAGCGGCTCGCGCGGTTGCCCAATCATTTGCAGCAGGTCGAAATGGAATCAAACGGCAAGTCAGTTGATGTCGACGGCATACCGGTTGATTACCCGACCTGCCCGGTCATTTTTGGTGAGGCCGGCACCAATGGACAGCATTCGTTTTACCAATTGCTGCATCAGGGTACGGACCTGATCAGCTCGGACATTATTATTGTCAACGAACGGGAAAGCGCCTCGACTGATCAACACCACCGGCTGATCGCGCACGCGTTTGCGCAAGCCAGCGCGCTTTGGAATGGTCATCACGTCGCCGGCTTGCCAGCGCACAGGGTGCATAATGGCGGCCGGCCGGTCACCATGATTGAATTAACACGGCTGGACGCATTTCATCTGGGTGCCTTGGTTGCATTTTATGAACACAAGGTTTTTTCACAGGGTGTGTTTTGGCATATCAACAGCTTTGATCAATGGGGCGTCGAATTGGGAAAAACCATTGCCAAGGAAATTCTGCCGACGATCAACAAGTTGCAC
>JAYTBF010000169.1:0-10394 GCA_043737175.1 Burkholderiales bacterium | reverse complement strand
GCGAGATGCGAAGCACTTCGTCGTCGCTGAGGTCGGGAGCGATCTTGACAAGCACGGGTGTCTCCGCCGCCGCATCCCGCACGGCCACAAGGAGTGGGTAGGTCGGAATCGAATCGAGCGTATGAAAACTTTCCCACGCAATGCCAGACGGATCCGTCACCCAATATTTATCGGATTTGGAATAACAACAGCTGGCTGCCGTTTCTGCAATCACCGCGTCGTCGGCGTTCTGTAGCCGCGTATGGATTTCCGCCAGCTCGGCGGCATCATCAGCTTGAAAACCAAGGTGATTCACACCCGTTGAATTACCGCGCGATGAAATGGCGAAGTTAATACGCGGATCGTCGAGCATCCATTTTGCATAGTCATCTTTTTGCACGCTCGGTGCGGAACCAAACATGGCCGAATAAAAGCGGGTGGACTGCGCCAGATCAGTCACGGCGACGTGAACATGAAAACGTTTCATGCGGTTCTCCTTTTGGGTGTTTTAGGTGTTGCAGCGGATAGCTTTTTAGGTTTGCAATTGACTGTGGTGGCGCAACTTGCGCCCGCACAACAGTTCTCGGTCAGGTATTCGATGAGCCCGCTCATAGTGACGAAATTAGCGGAATAGATGATCGAGCGACCATTGGGTGCGGCGATCGTTAATCCGGCATTGGTCAATTCCTTGAGGTGAAACGACAATGTGGCATTGGCAAAACCAAGCGTTTCGGCAATCGCACCAACCGGCAACCCTTCGGGCCCGGTTTCAACCAACAACCGATAAATGGCGAGGCGCGATTCCTGTGCCAGCGCAGCGAGTGCACCAATGATTTTTTTTGTTTCCATATTTCTAGTATTATCGAAATAATAAGCGCAGTCAAGTTATTTTTATGAATTTGCCTCTCTGTTTTTTTGCGCGGGGTTGCATCACCCGGCGGGTATACGCAGTGCGTAAACATCGCGTCATCTTGCCGACCAACGATTTTTGCGTGCGTCTTCAACATATTTCGAATCCACCACCATCGGCAGCGCGTAGGTAACGTTATCTCGTCATAATGGCGACAAACCATTCCAAGAAATCCCAATGAACAAAATTTTTCTCGTCGTTTGTAATGCATTGTTGGCGGCATCGCTTTCGCTGACGGTTGCAGCTCAGCCCCTGCCACCGCTTGAATTTGGTGTCGGGTTATTTCAGCCGGACAAGGAAAAAAATGACGCGACCTACAAGCCACTGGCAGACTATCTTTCTAAAAAATTGGGTCGCACCATCAAGTTACGCACGGTAGACACTTGGGAAGGATTGGCCAAGTCGCTTGCATCGGGGGAAACCGATTTGGCGCTCATGGGACCATGGGGTTATGTGTTGGCAAATTATCATTCTGGCGCCGAGGTGGTGGCGACCATTCTGTATCAGGGCAAACCAGAATATTTCGCCATTATGGTGACCCACCCAAAGAGCGGAATCAAAACTATTGACGATCTAAAAGGCAAGACATTCGCCTTTGGCGATAAGGGCTCGACCTCCGGATTTCTGATTCCTTCGCATGAGTTTTTTAAACGTGGCATTGTGCCGGAGAAATTTTTTTCTAAAGTCATCAACACCAAACATCAGGCGATTGAAACGCAGGTTACACGCGGCGAGCTGGATGCCGGCGCCGACTACAACCGCAATCGGGACGCGATGATCGAGCAGGGTCTGATCAAGGCAGCGGACAGCAAGATTTTCTGGACATCGGCGCCGTTGCCAAATGACGCGTTTGCGGTGTCGGCCAATCTGGCCAAAGACAAGTTGTTTACCGCCAAACTGGCCGCCGCATTGCTAGAAATCGGCGGAGAACTAAAAAATCATCCGACACTATTGCCCAACAATTACACTGGGTTCGTGGCCAAGGATAACCAATATTACGCGCCGATTAAAGATGCGGCATTGGCGCTTGGCTGGTTGTTGCCAAAGTCAAAATAAAACACGCCAAGTCGATACGGCCAATTGCCTTCAACAATTTTGCATTCATGAATCAGCCCAACCCTGCTTTTTCCTCGCGCTGGATGGTAGGTTTGATGGGGGTGTATGCGACCATCATTGCCGCGTGTATTGCCAGTCTGGTGATGGCGGGTGATTTTTCGCTCGGTCGCAAGCCATGGGAAAACCTGAAGACAACCTTGGTCGAGCTGTCAGTGCCATCGTTGATCAATGTTTGGTTCGGCCAACCAGCGCTTGAATTTCGAAATGACGAAGGCAAATTGTTGCGTGTCGAAAATCAGCGCGAGACCGAATTAAAGTACCTCAGCGGGGTCGGCGCGGCGGTCTGGACAACATTCAAGATTGCCACACTCGGCACGTTGCTCGCCGCGATCTTGGGCGCGCCATTGGGGGTGTTGGCGGCAAAAAATATGCACGCCCCGCTGCCATTGGCGTGGCTGGCGCGGCGGTTGCTGGACGTCGCGCGGTCGATTCACGCGCTGGTGTTTGGTTTGCTGATTGTCGGCATTATCGGTCTTGGGCCGATGGCGGGCATTCTGGCTATCGGCCTGCATTCAATGGGCACGTTGGGGAAATTGTTCGCGGAAGCGATTGAGACCTTGGACATGCGGGGTGTGGAAGCGGTACGGGCGACGGGTGCCACTCCGGTGCAGATTTTGTTGTTTGCGGTGTGGCCGGCAATGATGCCGACCTTCACCTCCAATCATCTCTACCTCTGGGAATACAATATTCGCGACTCGACTGTGCTCGGGCTGATTGGTGCCGGCGGGTTGGGTTTATTGGTAAGCGAAGCGGTGTCGCTATTTCAGTGGGGACGATTGGCCACCCTGTTGATTGCCATCGTATTAATGGTGGTCGCGTTTGACGCCCTCTCGCGAAAAATTCGTCAGCGGTTAATTTAGGTCACTTATAAATCATAAATTCATTAACGCCTAAACTTAACCTTGTCATTTCGAACGGCTGTTCGTGAGGAATCTTCCAGCGAAAGTAAGGCATGTTTACTATTGCGCGATGCAATCGGATGGGATTCCTCGTCGCACGAAAAAACTGTGCTCTGTCGGAATGACAATTCTTTATTGCTGATCAAGCAAATAATGAATGCATTTTTGATGTGGAAATGGAATTAGTAGGCAGTTACTTCGCCTCGATGGTGCCGCCCTTCATAAACATCCAGGTGCGGGTGATGTGCAGAATATCGGTATCGCGTTTGATGTCGTTGGGGAAGCGATCATAAGGAGCGGCCAACACAACAATTCTTTTGGCCGCCTGGTCTAGTATTTTTTTACCGGACGAGCGATCTATGACGATGGACTCGACCTCGCCGTTGGCTTTGATTGCCACCGTTAACTGCAATTGGCCGTGGACGCCCTTGATTTTCGCCTCCTCCGGGTAGTTGAGGTTGCCGACCCGTTCGACTTTTTGCCGCCAGTTGTCAACGTAGGTCGCAAAACGATACTCGGCCGCGCGTGCACCGATAAAGGTTCGTTTTGGTCGCTGCTGGTAAGCGTCATATTCTTTCGCCAGCTGTGCCTCTAGTTTGGTGATATCAATTGATCGTTGCATCAAATCGGTTGCAGCCGTGGGCGCACCAGGCGGCGGCGCAACATTGCTCTGCACCACCTTGGCGGCCGCTTTCGCCTGCGCCATCAAGGTCTTCATTTCAGATTCAAGTTGTTTAACGCGTTCTTGCGCGGCGCGTAATTCATTTTTCGCGGCGGATTGATCCATCGCCGGCAGCGGTGTTTTTGCGCGGCGCTTTTCATCGGTGTTGCCACCACCGTCGAGATTGGCCTGCGCCATCGCATCGGCGTTTTGCGGACGATTCGCCGACTTCGAATTCACCAGCACCACTTCCATGATGTTGTGCGGTGGCGCAAAACGTTTGGCGTCAATCATCGCAAAACCAACACCAACAACAGGAAAAATGTGCAGAACGATGGATATAACAGAGGCGGTTTGCATGGGAATCGAAATCGCAAACACTTTTTGAATCGACAATGCAATCGGCGGCGGGGGGAGGGCGGCCACCACATCGAGTTTTGCATCGAGGCGGGTGTGGAGTTGGTGCGCGACTTGCCGGGGTCGCTCGAATATTTTGAGCACGGCGGTCGCTAGCAAAAGGGCTGCGTCATGTCGATATTTTATGCGGCTTTCGGGCTGTCTGACGCGGGATGATCTTTTTCGTTGTTGACTGGTGCTAATTGGTCGTCGACGGCAACGACGTCCGGCAAGTTCGCCGAAAAATCGCCGCCAATTGACCAAAAATCAATGTTGATAATTTGGACCTCAATTGGCGTTTTGGCTGGCAGGCTGGGCGACTTGCCGAGTTTGACAATGAGAGGAAGGTGTTGGCCGCGCACCAATTCTTCGCGAATGATGGTCGCCGCAAATGTGGTTTGTTGGTGTTGCTGCAAATATCGCAAACACCAAAAACGTTCCATATTGCGTTGAAATTCGGCGTAGGCGTCGTAGGTCACGTCAAAAATGCGCGCGATTTCATTCAATTGCGGTGAGCGTTTTGGGTACAGCGGCGTTTCGCCACGAATCAGGGCGATCAATTGCCGTTGGTTGACCAAATCGACGTAACGCCGCAGCGGCGACGACGCCCAGGTGTAAAAACTGACGCCCAGACCTTCGTGTGGCAGTGCGTCGGTGGTCATGCGGGTTTTCATATTTTGTTGCACCCGATAGATGGCGGCAACCTGGTTTTCAGCCAACAGCTTGCCCCATTCGCTATTCGCAAAAATCATGAATTCGGCCACCACGGTGTCGATTGGGCTGCCGCGAACCCGTGCAGATATGCCGATGTCGGCGCCACCGTCGTTGACGTCGAAGCTGTAATCCACATAGTCTGCACCGTCTTTCGCGCCACGTTTTTCTTTCAAAACCATCGCCAGCGCGTGTAATCCGAGCAGCGACTCACCATACGGCTCCGGGCACGATTGCGCGGCGATCGCCTCGTTGGTGAACCAGCCTTCCAACTCATGCAAGCGAAGATTTTTGGAGATCCGTACTTTTTCGCAGACTGTGCGGGTCGTTGCCAGCGCGCCGGTCTGCCGATCAAATATGGCATAAAGCGACACACAGGCGCAGTCGCGGCCTGCCGCCAGGGTGGCCAACTCAACGGCATCGTCCGGTAACATGGTAATTTTTGCGCCTGGGTAATACACCGTTGACAAACGGGAACGGGCCGATGCGTCGAGTGCACCATCTGCGGCAAAATAAAGCGCCGGCGCGGCAATATGAATGCCAACTTCAACGCGATTTTCGTCGAGCAATCGATATGAAAAGGCGTCGTCAATTTCGGTTGTGTTGGCGTCGTCAATCGAAAATGCACGAACATTGGCTAAAAGTAAGTCAGCCGGTGTTAATGCATCCAGATCGACTTTCGGCTGTGTGCCCTTTGGGAAATAGTCGGCCAAAAATTTGCCAACGTGATAATCATGCTGCGCCATATGGGTGGTGGCAGCAGAGGTGACGTGGTTGGCCCACATGCCGGCGGCGAAAAACAGCTGTGGCAACGGTTGCCCGGTGTCCGCCACGGCTTTTTCACACGCCTTTGCAATAAGGGTGTTGCGGTCCGGTTTGTATAACAATTGGTTTGTGTGCGGGCGTATCGCGTCGGGCATTTGCCCGGCTTTTAGTTGATCAACCCAGGCGGCCATTTCTTCGGCCTCGCGTTTTTTGCGTTCAACAGATGCCAGCGCGGCTTTGAGGTTTTCGGCCAACGCTTTTTGATAGCGACCTTTGCCACGCTTGTAAAAATACATCGGCGCGCCGTGTAACTTGATGGCGCAGGACGCGGCTTCCGCGGCTGATGGTTTGTGACCGTAATAATCGAGTGCCAGCGCGTCAAACGAAAATTCGCCGTCGGCGCACACTTCGTATAAAAAATCAGGGTCGATTTCCGCCGCGAGTTGCTCCGCCTGCGGCATCAATTCACCCAGGTCATGATCAAATTTAAGCAGCACAGCGGTGGCCTTGATTTTGCTGCGTTTGCCGGATAGTGCCTCGACTTGCAGGGACGCACCCATGTCGTCCATCACACGGGCGACTTTAAAACCGCCGTCTTCTTCGTAAAACACATTCATAATTTTGGCGGTCAGATACGCTGCGTGGCAAAAAGGTCAAGCCAAAATTATACGGGGCATCGGCCGATTTAAATTTCGCTGTCAGCGAGGCCGGCAAATCGCAGCACCGCACCGAGGTGTTTGGGAAAGGACAGCAGGTCGTGATTGCCGCCGTCAATCACAATCGATTGGCAGGTGGGAAACGCCGCCAGTGTCTCGTTGTGGTTAAGGAGTTCGTCGCCCATTTCAACAACAATCAAGTAACGCGCATTGGCTATGACTGGTAGATCTGCCGCATCGGTTGCGCCTTGTTCATTGTTTACCTGCGGTTTTTTTTGCGGTTGCAGGCTACGCAAGATCTCAAGGTGGTCTGCGCTGAACAAAAACTGTTCATCGCTGTGCCAATTGGTTTGTGTGCCCACATGTGCCGCGAGGGTCAAATCCGGATGAAGCGACGGATTGAGCAATACCGCCCGACACGCCAATGTCTCAGCAACAACATGCGCATAAAATCCGCCGAGTGATGAACCAATGAGCGTGATGTTTTGTGCCGGGTCACCACAGCGCGCGGTAATGGCGCCAATTTGCGCCATCGCCACCGCCGGGTCGGGAGACAGATCGGGTGTAATCAATTCCCAGTCTGCATGCACATGCAACAAGGCGGCCGCCAAGTCACCCGCTTTTTTCGAACGCGATGAACTGCGAAATCCGTGTAAATAGATCAGTGTTTGCATGGTGAGCAAAGGCTAATCATGGCGCGGTGTTTGCGGCATTTTTGACTGAAGGTGGTTGCTGGTATTGCACTTTGTTATTGCGAGCCCACTGCGGCGGTTTTAATCTTCAGAGCGCGCAGAATTTTTTCGTGCACGCCGCCAAAGCCACCGTTGCTCATCACCACAATATGGTCGTTGGGCTTGGCGATGGCCATGATACTTGCCACCAATTGATCAAGATCGTCTAATACGGTTGACTTGGCATGGATGGGTGTAAATGTTTCGTCTGCATCCCAGCCCAAATTGTGGGCATAAATAAAGACCAGGTCGGCATTGGCCAACGAGCCGGGTAAGGCGTTGCGCATGGCACCGAGTTTCATGGTGTTTGAGCGCGGCTCCAGCACCGCAATAATCCGTTGATTCTTGACGCGACTGCGCAGACCGGCAAGGGTGGTGGCAATGGCGGTCGGGTGATGGGCAAAATCGTCATATACCGTGATGCCGTTTTCGATGCCACCGCTCTCTACGCTCCCGCCTATCACGCCGCGTATTTCCATACGACGCGCCACGCCGTCAAATAAATTTAATGCTTCGATGGCAATTTTCACCGGCACACCGGCATGGCGGGCGGCGGCAATGGCCGCCAGTGCGTTCATTTTATTGTGCGCACCAGTCTGGGTCCAACTTACCAGGCCGCGATCAACTTCGTCGCAACGCACCACAAACTGGCGCTCGTCTGCGCCGCGCCGGTAATCCCATTGCATGCCGGGCCCAAAATATTCAACCGGTGTCCAGCAGCCCTTATCGATGGCGTTGGCCAGATTCGGCTCGGTGCCATTGGCTACCACCAGTCCGTTGGCAGGAACGGTACGCACCAGATGGTGAAATTGGGTTTCGATGGCCTCGATATTTGGAAAAATATCAGCGTGATCATATTCAAGATTATTCAGAATCACGGTGCGGGCATGATAGTGGACAAATTTTGACCGTTTGTCGAAAAACGCCGTGTCGTATTCATCCGCTTCGATCACAAAAAACGGCGAGTCGCCCTTTGGTGTGCGTGCAGAAATACCAAAATTTTTGGCAATGCCACCGATTAAAAAGCCCGGTGCCACCCCCGCATAGTCGAGTATCCACGCCAACATGGAAGAGGTAGTGGTCTTGCCATGGGTGCCGGCAACCGCCAGCACCCAACGGCCCTGCAATACGTTTTCGCCCAGCCACTGCGGACCGGAAATGAAGCGCAGGCCGCGATTCAGGATCTCTTCAATAATCGGTTTGCCACGCGTCATGGCATTGCCGACAACGTAAATATCAGCATTAAAAATTTCGAGTTGTTCGGCGTCAAAGCCTTCATGCAAACCAATGCCAAGCGCTTCCAGTTGGGTGGACATTGGCGGGTAAACATTGGCATCACAGCCGGTGACGGTATGGCCCATGTCTTTGGCCAAGGCCGCAAGGCCGCCCATGAAGGTGCCACAAATACCGAGAATATGAATATGCATTGGCTGTTGGTTGTTACGGGTTGGGTTGAGTTAGATTGAGGTCGTTAATTGCGCGGTTGGTAGGCAAACTGCATCAGCGGCACTAGTTTTTAAAAATAAAATAAGCCGCACCAATCAAACAACAGCCGGCTCACAGGTAGTTAAGCGTTAATTTTTCGTTCATATATAACAAGGCGAATGGCACAAACACCGCGAGCGTGATTATTTCTTGGAGGATTTTTAACGGCCCCAAATTCATCACATTAAAACCGATGCGATTGGCGGGAACTTGTAAAAAGTACTCAAACAACCGGCAACGCGAGGCCCCACGAAATCAAAGCCGCAATAAATCACGGCTTGTCATTGAGGTTTTTGAGATGCGCATACTAGTGTCTAGTTGCAAAAGTCCTGCGACATTCAAAGTGGTTTGCCTCCCGCATTGCGGCGTTGCAAATCCTCACCATAGCTGGGCTATGGTTGCGGTTTGCGTCTTGCACTGCGGGCACAAACCACTTTTCGGTGTTACGCAGACTTCTGCAACTAGACACTAAGCAAAGGTCATAAAAACATTTGACATCACCAACAACAATGCTGCGGTGAGAGCCGGGTGAGTCGTCAAAAAATTCATGCGACGATTGTAACAAAGGAAACAGGCCATTTAGTTTGCAAGGCGTCCGCCCGGCGCAGGGCGGCAGGCGGGCGAAAACTGAATAAGAGGTGGTTGCCCAATTGTCGGCAGGAGTAAACTGACCGGCTGGATACAATTTGCGGGAAATAATGCCTTGCAATCAACCATTACGCCCCAAACTGGAGGTGTTACGGATTAGGCGAGGGGCAGGGGGTCATCATGGTTCCACTATTAACAACATCGCTGGTCGGGCCTTTATACGAGCTTGAGCAGAAAATTCTCGATTCGCGCCCGGAAATCGAGCGCTGGTTCCGTGCCCAGGCGCTCAGCCACACGTTGCCGTTTTATTCGTCCGTTGATTTGCGCAACTCCGGTTTTAAGCTGGCACCGGTTGACACCAATCTTTTTCCCGGTGGGTTCAACAATTTAAATCCTGATTTTCTGCCTTTGTGTGTACACGCCACCATGTCGGCGGTGCAAAGAATTTGCCCGGATAAACAACGTTTTTTGCTGATCCCGGAAAACCACACCCGCAACCTGTTTTATCTGACCAACGTGGCGGCCATTCGCAGAATTTTGGAAGGTGCCGGTTTGGATGTGCGTATTGGTTCGATCAATCCCGACATCACCGCGCCTACCACCCTCGATTTGCCCAACGGCGACAAATTAACGCTTGAGCCGGTGATTCGTATTGGCAATAGAGTGGGCGTGGCCGGTTTTGATCCCTGCGCAATTTTGCTAAATAACGATTTATCTGCCGGTGTGCCGCCGATCCTCGTCGGCATTGAGCAGGAAATTGTCCCGCCTCTGTATTCGGGTTGGACCAATCGCCGTAAAACGATTCATTTCCACGCGTTTGATCGTGTTGCGGACGAGTTTGCCAAGTTGATCAATATTGATCCGTGGTTGATTAATCCGGAATTTTCCCAGTGTGGGAGGGTGAATTTTTCCGCCAAGGAAGGTGAAGACTGTCTGGCCGCCAATGTTGAGGCGGTGTTATCGGCGGTGCAGGAAAAGTACAATCATTACGGCATCAAGGAAAAACCGTTTGTCATTGTCAAAGCCGACGCCGGTACCTATGGCATGGGTGTGTTAACGGCCCGTTCGGCAGACGATGTGCGCGATCTCAATCGCAAAGAGCGCAATAAAATGGCCGTGGTGAAAGAAGGGCTGGAAGTGAATGAGGTCATCATTCAAGAAGGCGTTTATACCTTTGAGCGGGTCAATGATGCGGTTGCCGAACCGGTGGTGTATATGATTGATCAATTCGTCGTTGGCGGATTTTATCGCGTCAATACGGATCGGGGGATCGACGAAAACCTCAACTCACGCGGCATGAGTTTTGTGCCGCTGGCGTTTGAAACCGACTGTCATACGCCCGATTGTGGCAGCTCACCGGATGCGCCGCCCAATCGTTTTTACACCTATGGTGTGGTGGCGCGACTGGCAATGCTTGCCGCCGCAAAAGAGTTGGTCATTCTCGGTGAAATGATGGCGGAAAAATCACTATCTGCCGGGCCGACTGCGGCGAAAAAT
>JAYTBF010000168.1:0-10424 GCA_043737175.1 Burkholderiales bacterium | reverse complement strand
GCCGCGCGACATTTCGGAGGCCACCCGTGTTTTGACTTCTTCCTGTTGCGCTTTGTAGGCGACCACGCCGCTACCCAGTGCTACTACCGCAAGTACGGCACAGCCCGCTGCGATTTGCCGCGCACGGATGAGGGCTTTTTTAGTGGCAGCCGCACGGGCGCGTTGTGCTTCGAGATTCTTTTCCGCTTCGGCGAGTGCTTCGCGTTCCAGCCGTTCTTCGCGGCTGGCTTTGACCACGCCACACAAGACATCGTGGGTCAGCTCAACACGTCGTACGTCGAGGCGCTCTTCGATACGGAGTAGACGGCGGTTAACCAGTGTGGCGAGGGTGGTCGCGGCGTCCGCGTAATTGTTCTGTCCGGCACCCGCTGCGGTGAAGGCCTTGAGTACACGTTCTTCGGCCAAGTTTTCGCGATAACCAGAATCGGTTAAGAGGTCATCTTCAATCACCTTCCGTACGGCAGCGGGCTGGTCGGCCAGCGAACGCTCATAGAACTCCGCGAGGATGGTTTCGTTGGAGCCAGCCAGCAGATCAACCGAGATTTCGTTCTTTTTCTGGGCTATACGCGCGTTGTTGAGTTCGCGGCAGATCAGCGATAACAACGATGGCTCGACTTCGGCATTGCGAAGCTCGGCGCCACCGGCGACAAAACGGACGATAGACTCGGCGACTTCTTGGGTCACCAACTTGCCGCCGGGCTTCATCACGGCCGCTAAGGCTTGTTCGCCATTCATCCGCGCCAAGCGCATGCGGTTTTGGGTAATCGACGGCATGGCCGACTTCACGCTTTCCAAGTGCGCCAAGTAATCTTCACGCAGCGAAATCAGGATGCGGTAATCGGCGCGGGAAAAATCAAATTTTTCAGCCACGCTGTCGTCGGCGTCAATCTTGGCTTCTAACGCTTTCGGTGGGCGGTTCTCGACTAAATCAGCCAAGTCTTCGATGAATTCCGCCGCGCGTTTGCGGCCGCCGTCATCGGCTTGCGCGAGGGTGAAAATTTCTTCGAATTGATCGAAAATTAACAACGGGATGATCGGTTTGCCCGTCGTGTCTAGCAGCTCGTCATCACGGTGATGCAGAAATTCCCACAGCGATTCGCCTTCTGTTGCGGTACCGGATTTGGTCCACGTACCTTGCGATGCGGTGGCGCGAAAGATGGCTTGTTTGATTTGCTCCGAAGGGGGAAGGGCGGCGGTGCCGTAATCAACACGCACGTATACCGGGCAAAAGCCTTCGGGACGTAAACGCGGCACGATACCAGCGTTGAGTATTGAGGTTTTGCCCAATCCCGATTGGCCGAACAGGACGGTGAGGAGTTTGCGTTGTACACGACGGGTTAATTCGCCGACTTCTTCTTCACGGCCATAGAAGTATTGGCGGGTCTCCTCAGTGAAGGAGGCGAGGCCCAGCCATGGGTGCTGGGTGTCGATGGTGGATTCAACCGCCATTGTTGCGTCGATAGGCGTGTTCATGCGTGCCCTTTCAAGAGGGTCTGCAGTCGCTCAACAAACGCCTCCGTTGCCACGCCGCCGGCTAGCCTTGAAAAATGCGCGGCCTTGAATTTGTCCGGCACTTGTGCATTCACTTCAACGGTGTCGTCGATGACCACGGGCAGGATAAACACCGCGCCGTCAGCCATATTTCGGGTGCGATCAATCGCATAACTCCACTCGCGGCGAAAGTATGCTTCGAGACGGCGTTCAGTATTGGCAGACACCATCGGGATAAAATACGCGCAGCGGGCAATGTTTTTTTGAATTTTACGGTCGTAATCATCGCCACTTTCAAGCCGCTCCATATCAAACCAAACTTTGATATTGGCCAGGTCGAGTGCCGCCTTGAGACGCTGAACGGCCGGCAAATCTTCCCGTGCATAACTAATGAATACCGCGTTTTCTGGCATTTCTACCGCTGGCAGCAAGAAACGTGAAGGGACATCAAGTGACACGACGTTGCTCTTGCCATTGCCCTTTTTATTGCGCGCAATCCAACGCCGATGCAACTCCGCCACAAAGTCTTCAGCGCCGGTGTACACCCGCGTGCGCAGGCTGACCTGCTGCAAAAATGCCATGAGGCGCTCATCATCGCCGGAATGATTGTCGGCCAGTACTTCGCCAACATCACGCGGGTCAGACAGACGGCGGCGTTTGGCCATGCGCAGGAAAAGCCGCACCAGCCAATTCGAAAAATTGCTGCCGATCAACAGTAGGTGATTATTCTCGAGTTCGTGGAATAATTTTTCGGGGGTCAGGTGTTCACTTTGTAGCGCACAAATAAATTCGAGCGTGTCTTCATCCGAGATCACATAGGTCGGCGAAGCCGATACTCGGCCAAGTAGGTGATACACCACAGGCCTGGTCATCTGCTCGCGTTCGGTGCTTAAATCGGCGATACGATTGGGTGCATAGCTAATCACTTCGGTGGATTGCGCGCCGGCGAAGCGGGCCTCATTGATGGCTTGTTCGAGATAACTATCAAAGGTGGTTGACACAAATAAATCAAGATCGGTGATGTCGGCCAACTGTTTGAGCGCCACCGGTGGCACAAAGCTCGCCTCGCGCAAGATCGAACGCAAGCGCGTGTAGGCTTCTTCGCGACGACCGTGCGAGGCGACATGCCAGCACACCACATCGTTCAAGGAGTATGGCTGCGGCAGATTGGCGGTATCTACATTGAGTTTGGCGGCCAACTTTTCGGCAATCCAATCGTAGAGCAGTCGTGGGCCGCTTTCCGTCTCAATCTTCAGTAGTTCTGGGCCGATAATGGGAATGACCCGCTTTTCTTCGATGAAGTTAAGCAGGTCGTCCCAAGCGTCATCGTCCAGCCGCGAGGGAATATGAAGCGGGATCGCGTTGTTCACAGTTTTTCTCTAGTTATAAGTGAGTTGTTGGCGCCACAAGTCATGCCCGACCCTGCACGAACGCGCACCATCCACCTAAGGGTTTGCGCATGACCTGAGCGCATTCTACTGTATCAAGGCACGATTAAAAATCGATTTTGCTCAAGTATTTCCATTACGTACTTCATGGCAAGATGTTGCCTTCGGACTGCGGTAAAGTTGCAATTAAATTAATGACGACGAATTGGAAAGTCATGCCCGGTGCCTTACAAGGAATTAGAGTTCTCGATCTGACCACGGTCATCATGGGGCCGTATTGCACGCAAATTTTGGGTGATATGGGTGCGGACGTGATCAAAGTTGAATCCCACGCCGGTGACAATATGCGCTGGGTGGGGCCGATGAAAAATCCCGGCATGGGACATATTCATTTGCATTTGAATCGCAACAAACGCTCGCTGGTGCTGGACTTAAAAAAACCGGCGGGTCTCGCCGCCTGCCTGAAACTTGCCGCCGAAGCCGATGTGCTGGTGTACAACGTGCGGCCACAGTCAATGGCGCGGCTGGGCTTGGGCTACGACGCGATCAAAAAGGTGAATGACAAAATCATTTATGTGGGTGCGTTTGGTTATGCGGAGAAAGGTCCGTATGCCGGCCGTCCAGCCTACGATGATTTGATTCAGGGAATTACCGGTGTCGCGTCACTCAGTCAGCGCCAGACGGGTGAGGTGCCGCGTTATTCGCCGGTTACGATTGGTGATCGTAGTGTCGGGCTGCATACCGCAAACGCAGTGCTGGCGGCGTTGTTTCATCGTGAGCGCAGTGGCGAGGGCCAAGCCATTGAGATTTCCATGTTCGAGGCCATGTCGCAATTTGTGTTGGGTGACCATATGGGTGGAAAAACATTTGAGCCGCCATTGGGTGACACTGGTTATGCCCGCTTGATTGCGCCGCACCGCCGACCGTACGCAACGTCCGACGGTTTTTTATGTGTGCTGATTTATAACAACAAACATTGGATGACTTTTTTTGACGCGATTGGTCGCCCGGATCTGAAATCCAATCCCAAATTTAGTGAGCATACTGAGCGCGCCGCGCACATCGGCGAAGTGTACGAATTTGTCGCCACCACCATGGCAGGCAAACCGACTGCCTATTGGCAGGAATTGTTGGCCAAAGCGGATATTCCGTTTGCGACCATGCATTCGATCGATTCGTTACTCGAAGATGAACATATGCAGGCCATTGGTTTTTTCCCGGAGTTTGATCATCCCACTGAAGGCCGCATTCGTGCCACCGCACCGATTGGTGAATGGAGTGCAACGCCGCCTTCGATTCGTAGCCTGCCTGCGCGGCTTGGAGAGCACAGCCGTGAGGTTCTTTCGGAGATTGGGTATAGCGTCGAGGAAATTGAGGCCATGCTGGTTGCTCGCATCACCGCCATACCGGCCGCGCCGTCCAACCCCGCAGGCTAGTTACAGCGGCTTGTACCCGTTTTGCAACACCGCCTGCGCCGCAAAGCGATTACAAATCGTAAACTCACTGTGTTATCCAATCAAGGACATACCATGTCGCGTCGTTTTGCTTCTTTAGCCATCATCATCGCCGTCGCCGTCTCATACACTTCCCTCGCGCAAGGGTCAGCCATAGCACCGGATGCGCCCAAAGACGCAACAAAGGAAGCGCCGAAGAAGAAATGGGACGTCAACAACCCGCCTGGTGAGAAGGTAAGCGTTAATCTCGACACCAACACCGGCACGTGGATGAGTGTGGATGTCAGCCCCGACGGTAAACAGATCGTGTTTGATTTGCTGGGCGACTTGTACACCTTGCCAATTTCGGGTGGCGACGCCAAGCCTCTCACCAGCACCATGGCGTGGGAAATGCAGGCGCGTTTTTCGCCGGACGGCAAACGCATCACGTATATGTCGGATGCCGGTGGTGGTGACAACGTGTGGATCATGAACGTTGATGGCACCAATGCGCGGGAAGTGAGTAAGGAAACGTACCGAATGATGAATAACCCGGTATGGCACCCGAACGGCCAATACATCGCGGCGAGAAAGCACTACACCGGCACCCGCTCGGCGGGCTCTGGGGAAATTTGGTTGTTCCACGCCAGTGGGAGTGCCAATGAAAAAGACAAACAAGAGGGCGTACAGTTGAATGAAAAGCCGAATTGGCAAAAGGATTTGGGCGAACCTGCGTTCTCGCCGGATGGTCGTTATTTGTACTATTCGCAGGACACGACGCCAGGCACTACATTCGAATACAACAAAAATTCCAACACGCAGATTTACCAAATCTTTCGTCGTGATTTGCAGAGCGGCAAGACCATTGCTTTAATTAGTGGGCCGGGTGGTGCAGTCCGCCCGGTACCATCACCGGACGGCAAACAACTTGCCTTCGTACGTCGTGTACGTGAACAGAGCACGCTGTTTCTAAAGGATCTGAAGACCGGCGCGGAAACGCCGGTATGGGGCGAACTTGAGCGTGATATGCAGGAGGCCTGGGCAATGCATGGCGTGTACCCTGCATTTGCCTGGATGCCGGACAGCAAGGAGGTTGTGGTCTGGGCGAAAGGCAAAATCTGGCGTGTTGACCCGTTCAAGAAGACTGCAAAGGAAATCCCATTTCAGGTGAAACACAGCCGCGAGATTCGCAAAGCGGTGCGTTTCCCAATCGACGTCGCGCCGGACAAATTCGACGTCAAACAGCTTCGTTGGGTGAATGTGTCGCCGACGGGTGATCGGGTGGTGTATTCCGCACTTGGCCACATCTACATGAAGGTGATGCCGAACGGTGCGCCACAGCGGCTGACCAAACAAGTCAATCACTTTGAGTTCTTCCCCGAGTTTTCGCGTGACGGCAGCAAGATCGTGTTCACGACGTGGCACGATCAGCAATTAAGCTCAGTGCGTGTGTTGGACTTGAAGTCGGGTAAGGAAACCACCGTGACCGACGAACCCGGACACTATCTTGAACCGGCGTTTTCCCCAGACGGTAAGAGTGTTGTGTACGTAAAGTCGCGCGGCGGCTTTTTGACGTCCCCGCTGTACGGCGCCGAAACCGGCGTGCATATCGTCGCTGCCGACGGTGGTGGCAAATCACAACTCATCAGTGAAGACGGGCGCAACCCACAATTCGGTGCGGACAACGACCATGTTTATGTCACGCGCACCGTTTTTACCGGTGAAGTCGATTGGGTGAACAATCTGGTACGGATAAAGCGAGATAAGTCGGAAGAGCAAATCGTGGCGAAGAGTGAATTCGCCAATGACTTTGCTTTGTCACCCGACGGTAAGTGGCTGGCCTTCCGCGAGCGTTTCCAGACTTTTGTCACACCGATGCCATTGGTCGGCCGCACGATCACGTTCGGCAAAAAATCAACGCCATTGCCGCTAAAACAACTCTCGGTGAATTCTGGTGACTACTTGCACTGGTCAGGCGATAGCCAGACGGTGCATTTTTCGTTTGGTGATGAGTTGTTCAGCCGTCCGCTGAAGGAAGCATTCGCCTTTGTCGATGGCGCGCCTGACAAACTTCCGCCGAACCCGGAGAAGGGTGTGAAGATTGGATTAAGTGTGGTGGCCGATAAACCAACCGCGACCACCGTGATTTCCGGCGCACGCATCGTCACAATGAAAGGTGACGAGGTTATCAATGATGGCCGCATCGTGGTGAAGGGCAATCGAATCGTCGCCATTGGCAAAGCAGCAGACGTCGCAATTCCGGCTGGGGCGACCCAAATTGATGCGCGCGGTAAGAGCATCATCCCGGGCTTGGTCGATGTGCATTGGCACGGTGGTATGGGCGCGCAGGGCATTGTGCCGCAACAAAGCTGGGTGAACTACGGCTCGCTGGCCTTTGGTGTGACCACCCTGCACGACCCTTCGAACGATACCGCGACCATCTTTACGGTGAGTGAATTACAGCGCACCGGGCAGGTGGTTGGACCGCGCATTTTCTCAACCGGTACGATCCTGTACGGCGCAAAATCCACCTTTACGGCAGAAGTAAATAGCCTTGAAGACGCGCTGACACACCTAAAGCGCATGAAAGCCGCCGGCGCGTACACGGTCAAAAGTTACAACCAACCGCGGCGCGATCAACGCCAGCAAGTGTTGGAAGCCGCTCGCCAGACCGGCATGATGGTGGTGCCGGAAGGTGGCTCACTGTTTCAACACAATATGAACATGATCATCGATGGCCACACGGGCATTGAACACGCCATCCCTGTTGCAAACGCCTACGATGACGTCAAACAGCTCTGGTCACAGACCCAAGTCGGGTACACACCGACCTTTAACGTCGGTTACGGCGGCCTTGATGGTGAGCACTATTGGTATGCCAAGAGTGATGTTTGGTTGCATCCACTTCTCACCAAATACGTGCCGCGCGCGTTGCTGCAATCACGTGCGGTTCGCAGGCCGATCGCGCCAGAAGAGGATTACAACATTCTGCGGGTTGCCAAGACGGCTACTGAACTGCAACGCGCCGGTGTGCCAGTCAATATCGGCGCGCACGGCCAGCGAGAGGGTCTTGGTTCACACTGGGAACTGTGGATGGGCGCGAAGGGCGGCATGACACCGCTGGAGGCGATTCGCATGGCTACACTTAACGGTGCCAAGTATCTCGGCATGGATAAGGACGTCGGCTCACTTGAAGTCGGCAAACTAGCTGACCTTATCATCATCGATGCGGATATCTTGGCCGACATCTACAAGACTGACCGCGTCACCCACGTGATGCAAAACGGTCGTGTTTTTGACGTGGCAACGATGAATGAGGCGGGTGCGACACCAAAAGCCCGTAAACCGTTTTTCTTTGAAAGTGCGGCGGGTGTGGCCGCCGGGTACGCGGCAATTACCTCGTTAGGCGAGTTGTACGGGCATGACCACAGCGTGTGCAACCATATTCACTAGGGTCTAAGTGACCAATAGGGGCGGGCATTTTCAGGCTATTTTGGCTGGGGATAGCCGTCTTTAATAGGGCTTTTCCTCAAGATGCTTCGTACCTTTATTGCTTCATGGCCGTGTTTCGCCGCTGTGCCGCATAATCCCGTCATACAAAGTTGTTTTATGGAGTCACGGCATGCCGAGTCAGGTCATTGAGGGCCAAAACCGCGGGTGGATCATTCCCATCGGTGGCGCGGAAGAAAAAGAAAACAAACCGGAAATCCTGCGGCGATTTGTTGAGCTGTGTGGTCACGGCGATGTGAATGCCGCCGACATTGTCGTCATTCCGACCGCCAGCCGTTTGATGGATACCGGCGCGCGCTACGAACAGATTTTTTCGCAGCTGGGCGCCGGCAACGTCGAATCGATGGATTTTGATACGCGTCGTGATTGTGATGAATCAGGCCGCATCGCGCGCATCGAACGTGCCAACGGGGTATTTTTTACCGGCGGCAATCAGTTGCGCCTGTCAACCTTATTGGGCGGTACACAAATCGCCAAGGTGATTCGCAAGCGCAACGCCGAGGGCATGCACGTGGCCGGGACCAGCGCCGGTGCGTCATTTTTATCCGAACACATGATCGCGTTTGGCGAGGAGGGTGCCTCACCCATTGCCGGTGCGGTACGACTGGCGCCGGGCCTGGGTTTGACCAACCGATTTATCATTGACCAGCACTTTCGTCAGCGTGATCGCATCGGCCGTTTGCTGGCCGCGCTGGCCTACAACCCGTTTGCGGTTGGCATTGGACTCGACGAAGATACCGCGGCGTTTATCGGCCCCGACAATACCCTTGAAGTAGAAGGCTCGGGTGCGGTCACCGTGATTGACGCCAGTGAAATGCAATTTTCATCGATGGACCAGGTGGCGGAAGGCAAACCAGTTTGTATGCTCGGTTTAAAACTACATATTTTGGTCGCAGGCTCGACGTTTAACCTGCACAGCCGCAATGCCTCCGCCTGCAAATTGAACCGAAAAAAAGAATAGCTGCCGCCACACCTTTAACGAAAGCGAAAGCGTTAACCATGCGTATTTTGGATCGCAACATTTATGTCGGCCCATCGGTCTACGCACACTTTCCCGTCATCAAGTTCGAGCTTGATTTGGGTGAGTTGGAAAATTGGCCAACCGCAAAACTTGGCCCGGCGTACATTGATGGATTGCTGGCGGCATTGCCCGGCCTGAATGAACATGGTTGCTCGTATGGGGAACCCGGTGGTTTTGTGCGCCGCATGCGTGAAGACGAGGGTACCTGGCTTGGCCACGTGTTGGAACACGTCGCCATCGAATTGCAAAACGTCGCCGGCGAAGATGTTACCTTTGGTAAAACCCGCAGCGCCGGTCGTGAGGGCGTTTATACGGTCGTATATGAATATGGCCATCGTGATGAAGGTGTGGCTGCCGGTGATCTGGCACTAAAATTATTGTGCGCTTTGTTGCCGAAAAATTTGCAACCGACCGGCACCGTTCCAGAGGACTGGAATTGGCCGACCGCGCGCGACGAATTTATTCGATTTGCGCAACGTCGTGCACTCGGGCCATCGACAGCATCCATTGTGCACGCCGCCGAGGCGCGTGACATTCCGTGGATGCGTATGAATGATCAATCACTGGTGCAACTGGGCTACGGCAAGTACCAGCAGCGTATTCAAGCCACCATCACCGGCCGCACCAGCCATATTGCGGTGGAGTTGGCATCCGACAAGGAAGAAACCAACAAAATTCTGGCAGCGCTGGGGCTGCCTGTGCCCAAACAAATTTTGGTGCAAACGGCGGAAGCCGCGGTTCGTGCCGCCAAACGGATGGGTTATCCGGTTGTCACCAAGCCTTACAACGGCAATCATGGACGTGGCATTTCCATTCACCTGCAGACCGAGCAAGCGGTGAGTGACGGTTTTGTGTCTGCACAAGAGCACTCACGTTCGGTCATTGTGGAATCGTATGTGACCGGTGATGATCATCGCCTGCTGGTGGTGAACGGTGAGTTGGTGGCGGCGACCAAACGCACGCCCGGACATGTGGTTGGTGACGGCAAAAAATCCATTCGGCTGTTGGTTGAGGAGGTTAATCTCGATCCGCGTCGCGGCGTGGGCCATGAAAAGGCATTAACACGCTTGGATCTGGATGCCCAAGCCGAGTCGATGATGACCCGCCAGGAACTTACTGCCGACTCCATTCCTGCGGCGGGACAAATTGTTTATCTGCGTTCCACCGCCAATCTTTCCACCGGAGGCACAGCGACCGACGTGACCGACATTATTCATCCGGACAATCGTGACATGGCCGTCCGCGCCATCCGTGCCATTGGTCTGGATGTCGGCGGGGTCGATTTTTTAACCACCAACATTGCCGAAAGTTATAAAAAAATCGGCGGCGGAATTTGCGAAGTGAATGCCGCGCCCGGCTTTCGTATGCACGTGTCCCCTTCCGAAGGCACGCCGCGTGATGTGGCCGGACCGGTCATTGATATGTTGTTTCCACCGGGCTCACCGTCACGGGTACCGATTGCCTGTATTACCGGCACCAATGGCAAAACCACCACGTCGAGAATGCTGGCGCACATCACCAAAATGGCCGGCTTTACGCCCGGCTTGACCACCACCGACGGTGTGTATATCGACGGCCAGC
>JAYTBF010000167.1:0-4399 GCA_043737175.1 Burkholderiales bacterium | reverse complement strand
ACTTCGCGCATCGACACCGGCGCAAATTTTTCGCGATTCAAATGGGCGACGATTTCGCGGGCAATGCCGAGTGCATGCGTATCATTTTCGGCGAGATGGTCGGTGACTCCCGATGTGCGTGAATGCACATCGCCACCACCCAGCTCTTCGGCAGTCACAACTTCGCCGGTGGCGGCTTTCACCAGCGGCGGGCCGCCGAGAAAAATAGTGCCTTGATTCTTGACGATGATCGATTCATCACACATCGCGGGTACATAGGCGCCGCCGGCGGTGCATGAACCC
This sequence comes from Burkholderiales bacterium, assembly GCA_043737175.1. Lineage (GTDB taxonomy): Bacteria > Pseudomonadota > Gammaproteobacteria > Burkholderiales > Usitatibacteraceae > UKL13-2. Next base: position 4,117 of record JAYTBF010000167.1, on the reverse strand, counting down.
ATCACACAGGCAATTTGCGGAATGCCCTTGGCAGAAAGGTTCGCCTGGTTGTAAAAAATGCGGCCAAAGTGTTCCTTATCCGGAAATACTTCATCCTGTAACGGCAAAAACGCACCACCGGAATCAACCAGATAAACACACGGTAAATTGTTTTGCATCGCCACTTCCTGCGCGCGCAAATGTTTTTTGACCGTCATCGGATAATAGGTGCCACCTTTGACGGTGGCGTCGTTGGCGACAATTACACATTCGATGCCGGAAATACGGCCAATGCCGGTAATGACACCGGCACCGGGCGCATCAAAACCATCGTCGCCATACATGCCCCACGCCGCCAGCGGAGAAAGTTCCAGAAACGGCGAACCGGCATCGAGCAACGCCTTGACCCGATCACGCGGCAGCAGTTTGCCGCGTGCCACGTGTTTGGCATTGGCGGCTTTGCCCCCACCGTCGGCGGCTTGATTGGTGAAGGTGACCAATTCCTTGACCAATTGACGCGCGTGCGTGGCATTGGCCAAAAAGGTGGGGGAGAGTTTATCGAGCTTTGATTTTATTTGCGGCATGGTTATTTTCTGGTGGCGACAAAATTGCCGTTCGGTTGGTAAAACGCGGCCTGATTGATTTTGCCGGATTTGTCAGAGGTGAATTCGACGCTTACTCCGTTGGCTGATTTGACGTTAAATCGTTGACCGCGCAATCCAACCAATTCACGTGTCGGCTGGCCGGGCATGGCGATGGTGAGCACGGTGTCATCGCGCAAGGCAATGGTGATATTGGTGGTGCCGAGTTCATACTCGCCGGCAAATTTTTGCAGGAATGTGCGATCTTTGAAATGGGCGTCGGGCTGTCTGGCAAACACAATCGGTTTGATCGATGGTTCCATGGCAATGTGCGCGGCGGACACCTCCCCATCCAGATCGGTGATGAATTGCACCTTGGTATTGGCCAGATCATTCAATTTGTCGTTGGGTGCGGCAAACACGTCGTAATGAAAATGGGAAAATGGGGAGATTAAATCGTTAAAACGGCCCGTCAGTTGGTGGCCAGCTTGGGTAAATTGAATCGTGCCGTAACCGGGATGCTGATAGCTGCCGGCATAGGCACTCAACGCGTGGGCGGGCTTGGTGCCGGTTTTTTGTGGGCTCAGATTTTGTTTTTTGGCGCTTTCCTCAGACGCTTTGCCCTTTTCTTTATTCTCCCAAAAACGCCCGCTCCAATCGACTGGTTTTAATCCCAGCAAACGATCATAAATGGCGTAGGTAACAATACTTGGCAGCGTTGAGCCGCTTAAATTGGCGGTCGTAAAAATACCGATATTTTTCTGTGGCATAAACGACAGCAACGACGACGCGCCCGGCAAATTGCCGCCGTGATGCACCAGTCGTTCACCACGGTAATGCGTCAGGAAAAATCCCATGCCGTATTGGGTGGACGAGATTTCTTCGTAACGGCGCGCATCAGCCAGTACCATTTGTGGGTTGGTCATTTCGATGATGTCAGCGGCATTCAGAATCGTTTTACCTTCAAACTGGCCGCGTCCCAAATAGAGCCGCAAATATCGCGACATATCTTCCATATTGGAATTGATCGAACCGGTCGGGCCCATGGCGGTGATGCCGCGATAGGGCGTTGCAGTTGGATTTTCTTTTTCATCCCATTTGTAGGCTTTGGCAACGTGTTGCGCCTTTTGCATGTCTTCAATGGTAAAGGTCGAATTGAACATACCAAGCGGCGCAAAAATGTTTGTGCGTACCAGTGTTTCCCAATCGCTGCCAGCCACTTTTCCGCCCATGTAACCGGCGGTCATAAACATGAAGTTGTTGTATTGCATGGTGGCACGCAATTGTGCGGAGGGTTCGAGATATTGAATTCGCTTGTAAAGCGCTTCCCTTGTGGCATTGGCGTTAATCCAAGAATAATCGTGGCGCGGCAGACCGGTACGATGTGTCACCAAATCACGCGGCGTCGCATTCATCGTTGTGTAATCGTTGAACATTTTGAAATCTGGCAAATATTCCCGCACTGGTTTGTCCCATGACAATTTGCCGGCACGCACCAACGACGCGAGCGACGCAACCGTAAACGATTTGGTGACCGAGGCAATCGGCTGCACTGTAAATTCGGTCATCGGCAGGTTTTTTTCAATGTCGCGCAGGCCATAACCGCGTTTCAAAATAACCTTGCCGTCCTTGACAACGGTGATGGCGATGCCGGGCACGTGCCACTTTTTTAATTCGGCTTCAACAAATTGCTCAAAGCCCACCAATGTTGGATCGATGACCACTTGATAGGCGGGATCGGGAACGTCTACCTGATCGCGATTCGGCGGCGCGGGTTGGGCTGCGACCGAACCAGACAGAACAAGGGAACAAGCAAAAATGATCGCGGTTGATAACATTTTCAAAAACATGCCGTGCCTTTATTTTTTTAAAATAATTGAGATGCCGGTTGCTCGCGAATCAGGATGGGCTGCGCTAGTCCTTGGCCATATCGCGGGCAATCACCATCCGCTGAATTTCACTGGTGCCTTCGTAAATCTGGGTAATACGTGCATCGCGGTAATACCGTTCCACCGGATAGTCCTCGAGGTAGCCGTAGCCACCATGTATTTGAATCGCTTTTGAGCAGACCCATTCGGCTAATTCCGACGCAAATAGTTTTGCCTGGGACGCCTCGGATAAACACGGCAGACCGGCATCGCGCATTTTGGCGGCGTGCAGAATCAACAAACGCGCCGCATTGATGCGCGTCTGCATATCGGCGAGCAAATTGGCAATCGATTGGTGTTCGACAATTTTTTTGCCGAATTGATTACGCTCCTTGGCGTAGGCGAGTGCGGCTTCCATGGCGGCGCGGGCGATGCCCAGTGCTTGCGCGGCGATACCAATTCGGCCGCCTTCGAGGTTCGATAAAGCAATCGCCAGCCCCTTGCCGCGTGGGCCGAGCATATGGTCTTCAGGAATGGCGCAATTTTCAAAATTGATGGCGCAGGTATCAGACGCCCGTATGCCGAGTTTTTTTTCAGGATGCCCAACAATAAACCCTGGGGTGTTGGTTGGCACCAAAAAACACGACAGGCCTTTTTTGCCCAACGGGGCATCGGTGACGGCAAACACAATCGCCAGCCCGGCGCGTTTGCCATTGGTGATGAATTGTTTGCTGCCGTTTAAGACCCACTGGCCGTTGACCAACTCCGCGCGGGTTTTGAGATTGTTGGCTTCGGAACCGGCCTGCGGTTCGGTCAAACAAAAACAGGCGATGGTTTTTCCCGTCGCCAAATCGCGTAGATATTTTTGTTTTTGTGCATCCGTTCCCCAAGCATTAACCGGCCCACAACCGACTGAATTGTGCACGCTCATGAGTGTTGAGGTGGAGGCATCGGCGGCAGCAATTTCTTCGATGGCCAACGAATACGCGACGTAATCCGAAAAAGAGCCGCCCCATTCGTTGGGAACCGTCATGCCAAGTAAGCCGAGCTCGCCCATCAGCGACACCGTGGCGTCGGGAATCCAGCGGTCGCGTTCCCACTGCGCAGCATGTGGGGCCAGTTCGTTTTGGGCAAAGGTGCGCGCCATATCGCGGATCGCGCGTTGATCGTCGGTTAAAAAGTGATCTGTGGTTTGCATACTTGATGGACTGGTTATTGTTCGGCTTTTTTCATACGCTCGGCGGCGACCTTGGCGGCTTCATCGGCGGTCGCCTTGGCCTTGTCCAGAGCTTTGAGCTGGTCGCCAAACACGACACTTTGTTTGGCTTTTTCCATTGAGGCGTCGCGTTCACTCTTGGTCTGTTCAGCGGTTTTTTCGGTTGACTCAACGTTTTTGCCACAGGCGGTAATGCCAACTAACAAAACCAGACAGCTCGCGCCGGCAAAAAATTTTTTGATCATGTGGGTCACCATTTGAGTGTGTTGCCGTCGTAGTTAAAAAATTGTCCGTTGGCATCGGTGGTCGCCGCAGCAATCACTTTGCGCATGCCGGTAATACTCTCCGCCGGATCAATATCGGCGTTTGCGCCGCCCATATCTGTTTTGACCCAACCCGGGTGCATCACAAATGACGTGACCCCCTGTGGGCCGTATTCGAGTGCGGCGGCTTTCACCACCGCATTCAGCGCG
>JAYTBF010000166.1:0-4404 GCA_043737175.1 Burkholderiales bacterium | reverse complement strand
TAACTTTTGCTAAATATTCGCGTAATTGTTCTGCTGCAGGTCGCATCAATGCACAATGCGACGGCACACTCATCGGCAACATCAAAGCGCGTTTTGCGCCGCGCTCTTTTGCCAACACCATGCCACGCTCGACCGCCGTGCGATGGCCGGCAATGACGATTTGCCCCGGTGAATTCAAATTGACCGCTTCCAATACTTCGCCAGCGGCGGCATCCAGACAAACCTGCCGCACCGCGTCTGCATCCAAGCCAAGGATGGCGGCAATGCCACCGGTGCCTTCCGGCACGGCGGCTTGCATCGCTTCGGCGCGAAACCGAACCAACGGAACCGCATCCTTGAAACGAATCGCACCTGCCGCTACCAGTGCGGTGTATTCACCCAGACTATGCCCGGCCAATTGTGACGGTGTCGCACCGGTTTTTTCCTGCCAGGCGCGGTAGGTTGCAACCCCGGCCACCAGCATCAACGGCTGAGTGTTGACGGTTTGATTTTGTAACTCAACCGGCCCATTAACCACCATCGACCACAGGTCGACGTGGATCAGGTCGGACGCTTCTTCAAATGTTTTTTGTACAACCGGCATGGCCGCCAGTCCGGCCATCATGCCCGGTGACTGTGAGCCCTGCCCTGCAAACGTGATGGCAAATTTTGTCATATCAAATGTTTCGTGATTACCATTTCACCAGCGCCGCGCCCCAGGCAAAACCGCCGCCGAGTGCGGCCATCAATACCATTTGGCCGGGTTTGACCTTGCCCTCGCGCACCGCCACATCCAATGCCAGCGGGATCGAGGCGGCCGAAGTGTTGCCGTGTTTGTCCACGGTCAATATCACCTTTTCATCCGGCATTTGCAGCTTTTTGGCGGCGTGCATGATGATGCGTTTATTGGCCTGATGGCAGATAAACCAGTCGATGGCATCGGGTTGCAGGCCATTGGCGTGTAATGCTTCCCAGGCTACATCTTCAAATGCTTTAACGGCAAATTTATAAACCGCCGTACCGTCCATACACAACACCGGATTGCCGCGAATTTGTCCATTTTGCACTGTACCCGGCGCGCACAGGGCTTCCCGATAACTACCGTCGGCGTGTAAATGAGTGGAAAGAATTCCCGGCTCGGTCGAGGCTTTGACAATGACCGCACCGGCACCATCACCAAACAAGACACAGGTGGAACGATCCTGCCAATTCATGATGCGCGAAAATACTTCGGTCCCCACCACCAATGCGCACTTGGCGCTTCCGGTGACGATAAATTTTTCGGCGGTCGCCAGGGCGTAAACAAAACCCGCGCAGACGGCCTGCACATCAAATGCAATGGCGACTTTTACGCCGAGTTTGTCCTGCAAGATACAAGCGGTCGAAGGAAAAACCATGTCGGGAGTGGAGGTAGCGACGATGATTAGGTCGATGTCGTCGGCATGCACGTGGGCCTCTTTCATGGCGCGCTGTGCGGCGATTAACGCCAGGTCACTCGCATTCTGATCGTCGGCCGCATAGTGCCGCTCGCGAATTCCGGTACGCGAAAAAATCCATTCGTCGTTGGTATCAACAATCTTGGCCAAATCATCATTGGTGACCAATTTGTCGGGGAGATAACTGCCGGTTCCCGCAATACGCGCAAAAACAGTCATGAAATTGCCATCCAAAAAATTTATTCGAGCGGCGCTTTAGCCGGACGCAACAGACCTTCATTGTGCAGGCGCTCAATTTCGGCACTAATGCTCGCCAACAAGCCGTGCTCTGCTTCGGAATGCGCGCGCAGGATTGCGCGGTTAAACGAAAACGCATCCGCCGACCCGTGGCTTTTCACCACAATACCCTTTAACCCCAACAGGGCGGCACCGTTATATTGCCGGGTGTCAAGGCGGCTCTTAAAGCCGTTCAGGGCGGGCAACGAAACCAAAGCCATCATCTTACGGAAAATATTTTTTTTGTATTCTTCCTTGAGGAAATCACCCATCATTTTGGCGATGCCTTCCGATGCTTTTAACATGACGTTGCCAACAAAGCCGTCACATACCACCACATCAGTGGTTCCCTTGTAAATATCGGTGCCTTCCACGTTGCCATAAAAATTCAGGTGGCTGGCCTTTAATAACTCGCTGGTCCGCTTCGATTTTTCATTGCCCTTAAAGTCCTCCGAGCCGATATTCAGCAGGCCGACGGAAGGATTGGACTTGCCCTCAACGGCGGAACATAACATCGCCCCCATGATGGCAAATTCCAATAAATGTTCAGGGGTTGAATCGGCGTTGGCGCCCAGATCAAGCACATAAATCACGCCTTTACGGGTGGGCAGCGCGCCACATATCGCCGGGCGATCAATGCCGGGAAGGGTCTTGAGTACAAATTTGGCGGTGCCCATCAAGGCGCCAGTATTACCGGCAGAAACGCAGGCGTGGGCATCACCAGACTTGACCAGATCGATGGCCACGCGCATCGAGGAGTTTTTCTTGGTGCGAATCGCCGAACGAATGTCTTCGTCCATGCCGACCACATCGATTGCGTCAACAATTTTCAGGCGTGGGGAATCGGCCGAAATAATATCGTGCGACTTGGATTTCTCCAGCTGTGCCTGGACTTCCGCTTTGCGGCCGACCAACAACACCCGACAATTTGGAAATTGTCCGAGGTAGGTCAGCGCTGCGGGGACGGTGACGGATGGGCCGAAATCTCCGCCCATCGCATCAATGGCAATGATTGTCTGCATTATTTAGGGTCGCCCGCCTCTCCAGCGAACTACCCGGCAGTGTGCCTATTTATTTCTAATCCGACGAAAAATTATTCGTCTGCTTTGGTTTTGACGACTTTTTTCCCGCGGTAGAAACCGGACGGCGAAATATGGTGACGCAAATGTGTTTCGCCGGTGGTCGGCTCAACTGCCGTTGGCGGCGCGGTTAAAAAATCGTGGGCACGGTGCATACCGCGCTTTGATGGTGATTTTTTGTTTTGTTGGACTGCCATGATATTTCTCCTAGATTCAAATTAATACATTCATGCTGCTAACCGCCGGTCAAACTCGGCAATTAACCTGATTTTTTCAGCGCTGCCAACTTGGCAAAGGGTGATGGTTTTTCTTCCCCAACATCGTCGGCACCCGCCGACCGCTGCATTGCCTTTGGTAATCCGGATTGCAACCTCGATGAACTTTTACTGCTACCTGAATGTTTCACCCCTCGAGGCGCAGACGCAGGCAATACCAGCAAAATTTCTTCTTGAATGCGCGCCAACACATCAAATTCGGCACCACAAACAATATAGTCTTCGTCCTCTGACTCAGCTTCCAATGGCGGCAACTGCTCTTCACTCGCAACCAAAACCAAATTACTCGCAATATTCAGCGTAAATTTGCTTGGTTGCAACGTCACTGCATCGGCGATCTCAAACCAACCCGAAATTATACACTTTACCTGCTGCTTTTGTGTACCCGATTGATCTTTCAGGGTATTTCCAAGAAATTGGTAATCGATTTCACCGTGATCTGATGCCAAATACTCGAACAGATCTGGCAGCTGCATGGGCGTAATTTTGCCTTCAACAACCTGTTTTAAGCGCGTCATTCGATCAACGGAAACGACGAGTGCGCCACTCATTTGCTGGCTTGGATGAACTTTTGACATGCCCACATGATATGATTTTGTGAGAAAAATATCAACAACTCACTGATTTTTAACATTAAATTATTTCGAGCCCCTACCATGCCGCCCAATAAAACGGTCATTCTCGCCTCCACCTCACGGTATCGGGCGCAATTATTGGCGAGACTAAAAGTGCCGTTTTCAATTATTGCACCCGAGTCCGACGAGTCGGTCGTTCCACGCGAACTTTGCCGTGATACTGCGCTGCGATTGGCTGTCAATAAAGCCCGAGATGGTGCCATGAAACTTTTACAAGCCCCCGCCCTATCCCATGCCAGCGGACTCGTGATCGGCTCCGACCAGGTGGCTGATTTGGACGGACAGGCGCTGGGAAAACCCGGTACCCGCTCCGCGGCAAAGGAGCAACTACAGGCCATGCGCGGCAAAATAATTGTATTTCACACCGCGTTGGCGGTTTTGGATATGGCGTCCGGCCGCATACAGGTCCAGGCGGTCCCAACCAACGTCAGCATGCGGTCGTATTCCGACGCACAAATTGACTATTACCTCGATCATGAGAATGCGCTGGATTGTGCCGGCAGCGCAAAATCCGAGGGCTTGGGCGTCGCCCTTATTGCTAGCATGACCAGCGACGATCCGACGGCACTCGTTGGCCTGCCGTTGATTGCCCTGACATCCATGCTCGCGGCCGAGGGCATAGAGGTGTTAGCGTGAATCAAATTGCCAAGCCGTCCCGCCCGACCTCGCAGGAACAAAGGCCGAGAGAAAATGAGCCGCGCCCATCCCCCACAAAATTCGGCAC
>JAYTBF010000165.1:0-10478 GCA_043737175.1 Burkholderiales bacterium | reverse complement strand
CCGCGCACCAGTTCTGGCACATCGGGGTTTTTCTTTTGCGGCATGATCGATGACGAATAACAAAACCGATCCGGCAAATCAATAAACGCCACACTCTGGCTCATCCAAATAATCAGCTCTTCGGAAAAGCGCGACAGGTGCATCATCGCCACCGCTGCGGCGCTGACAAATTCAATCGCGAAGTCACGGTCACTGACCGCATCAATCGAATTTTCACAAACACCATCAAAACCCAATTCACGCGCCACCATTAACCGGTCAATCGGGTAACTGGTGCCGGCCAAGGCGGCCGCGCCGAGCGGCAGATTGTTCAATCGCCGGTTGCAGTCCTTGAATCGTGATTCATCCCGCGCCAGCATTTCGACGTAGGCCAACAAGTGGTGGCCGAAGGTGACCGGCTGCGCCACTTGTAGGTGGGTGAAGCCGGGCATGATGGTGGCGTGGTGTTGCGCCGCCATACCAATCAGCGCAAGCTGCAAGGCACGGGTCAACGTCACAATGTTCTCGATCTCGCCACGCAACCAAAGTCGGATATCGGTCGCAACTTGATCGTTGCGTGAGCGCCCGGTGTGCAGGCGTTTGCCGGCGTCGCCAATCAGCTCAATCAGCCGCGCTTCAATGTTCATGTGCACGTCTTCGCGCGCCACATCCCAGACAAAGGTGCCCGCCACCATTTCGGCGCGGATGGTTGCCATGCCGCGTTGAATATCCGCCAGATCGGTCGCATTGATCACCCCCACCGCACACAACATCTTGGCGTGGGCGAGTGAGCCTTGTATATCCACATCTGCCAAGCGTTTATCAAACGTCACCGAGGCGGTGAAGCGCTTGACAAGTTCGGTCACCGGCTCGGAGAATCGACCCGACCAGGCTTTATTGGAGGTTGGTGAATCGGGGCTGGCATTTTCAGGGCTATCTTGGTGTGCGGACATATAACGTAATATTGGCGGAGTCGTGAATTTGCGCTTAGAGTCTATCCAATGAGTATAAACGAGCCGCTTCACCCATCGCGCGCAGCAAGCGAAACCGACCTGTCGCCGTTACCGTTACATGTGCCACAAATCGGTTACAACGCCCGCCTGCCGGACTTTTGTAATCTGGGTGTGATCCTTCGCTTGTTGGTGCTTGTGAACGTGATGGTATTGGGTGCCGCCTTGGCGCGCGCCGATGTTGCGGTCGACGCTTCTGCGTTGATGCGTGAGTTTTTATTAATTTCGATTGTGGCGCAGCCGGCCATTATTTTGTCGCTGGTCGCCACCTGCGCGGCCAAACCATTATTTATTAAACTCAGCTATTGGCGCGGTATTTCAGCCGTTTTTGTTCTGGAAGCCTTGATTGGCGCGCTGTTTTGGTTTTTGCATCGCGCACTCATCCCGATTGTTTCGGTCGGGGATCGTGGCCCGTCGATTTCGGTTGTGCAATTTGCCATCTTCTTTTTTGTCGCCACCGCGATTGTTTTATTTTATTTTGATTTGCGCGCGCGCTCGCTTGCGCCTGCCTTGATCGAAGCGCGTTTGCAGGCCTTGCAGGCGCGCATTCGCCCACACTTTTTGTTTAATTCGATGAACGCGGTGTTGTCGCTGATTCGTGATGAACCGAAACGCGCCGAACGGATGCTCGAAGACATGGCCGAATTGTTTCGGGTGCTGATGGCCGACAACCTTCAACTCAAACCGCTCGCCGATGAAGTTGAGCTTTGCCGGCGATATTTGGAAATCGAACAAATTCGCCTGGGCGACCGATTAAAGATCGATTGGCAGATCAACGACATGCCGGCGCAGGCGCTGGTGCCACCATTGATTTTGCAACCGCTGATTGAAAACGCGGTGTATCACGGCATCGAGCCTCATTCCGGCGACGGCACCTTGTCCATCGCGATTCGCAGCATCGGCAAACAGGTGCGGGTGGTACTGACCAACCCCTATCAAAATGACTCAACCCACGTATCGGGCAACCGTATGGCTATTGCCAACATCAAAGAGCGTTTGCAATTACACTTTGACGCCGAGGCGGGTTTGCATGCCGAAATAAAGGGTGCGCAATATATCGTCACCATCAATATGCCGATTACCATCGAAAAATAATATGACGACTTCTGCCCTCTCTGCCGACGCCCCCGCCCACATTTTGATTGTGGATGACGAAGCGCCCGCGCGTAAACGGCTGTCCAATTTGCTCGATGATTGCCGTGATGATTTTGCTTTGCAGATTGTTGATCAGGTGGCCAATGGCCGCGAGGCGATTGAGGCGGTCAACAAAGGCGGCATTGATATTGTCTTGTGTGACATTCGTATGCCGGTGATGGACGGCATCGAATTTGCCCGCCACTTGGCCAGCATGGATGCCCCACCCAAGCTCATCTTCACCACCGCGTTTGATCAATACGCTGTGAAAGCGTTTGAACTCAACGCGGTTGACTATTTGCTCAAGCCCATCAAACAAGAGCGTTTACTGGCGGCGTTGCAAAAGGCGCGACCGGTGTTGCCACCTGCTGCCAGTGCTATTGCCGACGCCACTCAATCCAAACGCAAACACCTTTCGATTCACGAGCGTGGCAGGGTGGTGTTGTTGCCGACCGAAGAAATTTTGTACTTAAAGGCGGAATTAAAATACATCACCGTGCGCACTCTGACGAAGGAATACTTGTTGGAAGAATCCCTCACCCGCCTCGAAGAAGAGTTCACCGGGATTTTTGTGCGCATTCACCGCAACGCCTTGGTGTTGATCAACGCCATTGCCGGGTTTGAACGCGTGCCGATCCACCCGCCAGTCGGCGACGCCGTCGCCCCCAGTGCCGAAGGCGTGGCCGACGACGTTGAAGTGGCGGGCATGCATTGGGTGTGTATTCTCAGGGGCATTGCCGAGACCTTGCCGGTTTCGCGCCGTCAACAACACTTAATTCGTGAGTTTTAACGGTGGTCAATAGTCTGGTCATGACCACATTGCTGCCGATCGCGCTCGGCATCATCATGCTTGGCTTGGGGCTGTCGTTAACCATTGCCGACTTTACCCGCGTGGTGCGTTTTCCCAAGGCGGTCATTGTTGGCCTCGTCATTCAGATGTTGGTGCTGACCGCAGTTTGTTTTGGCATCAGCGTGCTGTTCCGATTGCCACCGGAATTGGCGGTGGGCATGATGTTGCTGGCCGCGGCACCGGGCGGCGCCAGTGCCAACATTTATTCGCATCTGGCACACGGCGATGTCGCGCTCAATATCACCCTTACCGCCATCAATTCGTTGTTGGCGCTGATTGCGCTGCCGTTCATTATTGGTTTTTCCATGCAATATTTTTTAGGCTCGGAACAATACATTCCGCCGCCGTTCAGAAAGATCATCGAGGTTGGACTGATTATTCTGATTCCCGTCGCCTTGGGAATGTTGCTGCGTTATCGTTTTGCCTTGATGGCAGAGAAAATGGAAAAACCCATTCGTATTTTTTCCGTTTTACTGCTGTTGTTTTTGGTGGTGGGCGCTGTGTCACAACAATGGGAAGTGTTGGCAAAAAATTTCGCTGTCGTCGGTGTGGCCTGCCTTGTTTTTAATTTGATTTCCATGGCCGTTGGTTATGGCGTGCCGTTGGCGGTGAAGTTAACCGAAAAACAAGCGATCGCCATTGCCATGGAGATCGGTATTCACAATGGCACTCTCGCCATTTTTATCGCGCTGAATGTTTTGTATAACGGTTCTATGGCGATTCCCGCGGCGATTTATTCGTTGATCATGTTTATCACCGGGGGGCTGTTTGTGATGTGGCTGAATCGGCGGCGGAAAGCGGCGACAGCGACGGTCTGATCAGGCAGTACGGCTGTGCAAGTGTAGTGCTTCATTCTGTTTCGAACTAATAAAAATACGTAACCACAGATAAACACAGATGAACACGGATAAAACCAGACGATCTAACTGTGTTCATCTGTGGTTAATGCCTTTTTTCACACAGTTATTAAGTCGCATTAATTGCGAAGCACTACCTAGCAGATTGTTGAAATTTGATGCTGTTCAAATTACATGTGTTGGAGCTGATGCTTCCCCTTTTGAAAAAGGGGGATCGAGGGGGATTTAAGCGGTTACCTTTGCGTTAAACACCGAAAATCCCCTCTAACTCCCCTTCTTCAAAGGGGAGGACTGTTCGAGACAACAATTACTTTGCTGAATGCATTGGCTCATATCGATTTTCAACAAACTGCTAGGCTGCGACTAACATGCCGACACAAAGGAGCGCGCCATGTCGATAACTACCATTCAAACTCCCGACGATCTCAAAGAAAAGGTGTTATTGACCTCGACGCGAAAAAACTTTCTAAGCGAGGCGGAGGCGCGATACGCTACCATCGTGGCATCAGGTAAAACCATCCCGTGGGTGGAAATGCAGCATTCCCTGAATGAAAAGGCTAACGGTAAAAAAGTGGTACGCCCCATTGCAAACAAACAGGCTCGATAGGAATGGCGCCGCGATCGATACCATTTTGGTGTTGGCCGTTTGCAGTCAGCGCGAGGCGGGTTATGCACGCGAATAAGAAATATGAGGGTGGATGGACTGGGTCCCAGCCTGCGCTGGGACGACGGTTGTGATGTTGCTACGATAGTCTGACTATTGGGCTGGTTGGTGCTGTTGAACAAGTTGGATTGATTGTTGATGCGTAACCATTTTTCGGTTTGAATGTTTTTAATTTCGTCGTCCCAGCTCATTTACGTAACTGCGCTGGGACCCAGCCCGTCGTTCGACTGATCCGTTTCAACAATCAAGCGAAAACCTCAATCCCTTTGCCGTCGTCCCAGCGCAGGCCGGGAAAAAACCTATTGTTCGCCCAACTCAGGGGTTAGTTACGAGCAACTTCCATTTCGCTTTACCCCTTGAGATTTTTTAAATAGTGTTTATGCTGGCGAAATCATGAAAAAGCCACCAAACTATTCAGACCCCCTTTCAGCGCCTCCGGCACCGAAAGGCGCGCGCGTCACGCTCGACTACCTTAAGGCCGAGGCGGCCAAGGGAAAGCGTAGTGACTTTAAGAAGTTCCTCAAAATGGTGCCAGATTCGCCAGCAGCCAAAGGTGATAGCCAGTAGAGAAAATTGGCACCGCGATTTTCTGCGGAAATTCTCTTGATTACCCGCCGTGCCCGCATTACACCCCCCCCATGAAAAACCTCGAAACAGCCATCCAAACCATTCTTGCCCGTGCCGTGAAAGACACCGAGCCCGGCATCGTGTTCGGCATCCGCCAGGGTGACCAGACGTTGTTTACCGCCGCGCGTGGTTTGGCCAATCTAGAAACAGGTGCACCGCTCACCGCCACTTCTGCCTTTCGCATTTGTTCGATCAGCAAACAATTTATCTGTGCGCTGATCTGGCGCGAAGTGTTGGCCGGGCGCATTGATATCGCCGCCCACCCCGGCAAATATGTGGCGTGGATGAAATGTTTTGACCCGGCGCTGACCATTCTGCATTTGATGCAAAACAAATCCGGCATTCGTGACCAATGGGTGATGGCGATGATGATGGGTGCCAAGGCCGAGCAGCGCTTCACACTGGAAGATGGTTTTGCCGCCATGCGGCGCGCGCCCGCGAGTATGTTCGCGCCCGGCAGTCAGAGTTTGTATTGCAATGGCAATTTTGAATTGCTCGGGCAAATATTGCGGGCAGTGAGCGGGCAGGATTTTCAATTGGCATTACAAAGCCATGTGTTGACCCCGCTTGGCATGACCCACACCTTTGTGGGTGTTGATACCGCAACAGCGCTGCCGGGCGATACACGCGGTTATCGGCATATCAAAGGAAAATGGATCGAAGAACAAAACGGTGTGCACTGGTCGGCCTCGGCCGGCATTGTCAGCACCATCGAAGATATTTTTAAATGGGATGCCTGCCTGCGTGATCCCGCCGCCAGCGGTTTGCCGTGGGTCGACAAGATCAAAACACCGCAGCCCTTTACCAATGGCGCCCCCGCCGCTTATGCATCCGGCATCAACCATTGGCAGGCACACGGCCGCGCAGTATTGACCCATCAAGGCGCATTACGCGGCTGGCGTTCGATCTTATTGCGGTTTGTGGCAGAAGACACCGCCATCTCTGTTTTTATGAATCGCACCAACTCGCCGTCGGGTTATTTTCCGTCGCGTGTTGCCTATGCGGCAGCCAAGGCGCTCGGCATCAAACCGGTGTGGCAAACCGCAGCCAGCAAAAAGCCCGCCGTGGCGCGGGTGAAATCACCTGGTTGGTATTGTTCCATCGAGCAGGGATTGTTGCTGCAATTACGCAATCCGCCCAGTGGCGCGGTGGCCAATTTTCAGCGCGATGCCGACAAACTTTTTGCCGGCGACCACGCGCATGTGGTGCAAAGCGATGATCAATATCTGCGCATTATCCAAACCAAACACACACAGGTGGTGACGTCATTTGAGGAGGCCAATATGCATGCGCGCATGCAGAGGTGCGCACCGGGCCAGCCAAGCCCACCAACCAAACCAACGGCCGCATCAAAAAAACTAACGAAGCCTACGCGTTTTGCCAGCGGTAGCTACCAATGTGCACCCATCGACACCACACTGGTGCTGGCCACCACCGCAAAAGGAACCACCATTCAATTTGCCGGCCCCTTTGGCAAAGGCGAGGTCTATCCAGTCGAAGTGATCAGCCCCACCATTGCGTATTTTGAAATCAGCCGCGGGGTCGATGAAACCCCGCCGGGAAGAATGTTGATCGTGTTTGATGCCGCCGAAGATACGCTAGAGATCAGCGGTGCGCTGGCGCGGCGGGTGGTGTTTCGGCGGGGGTAAAAAATCAGCGTGGGAATTGATTAACCGCGTTATGCAT
Source organism: Burkholderiales bacterium (assembly GCA_043737175.1). GTDB lineage: Bacteria > Pseudomonadota > Gammaproteobacteria > Burkholderiales > Usitatibacteraceae > UKL13-2. Next base: position 3,671 of record JAYTBF010000165.1, on the reverse strand, counting down.
TACTGCACCTTCGTAACCCGATCCAAAACCTGCACAAATTTTGTTTTTCCCTCACCGTCTGGCGGCCAGCCCGTCACCTTTTCCTGAATGACGCCGTCACGAAAAAAATAAAATACCGGTGTCGCGGAAAAATCTAATTGTGGCCATTCGACCACGCGATGGACGATGGCGTGTGGTGCGGTTGGATACATTTGGTTCCATTTGGCGAAGGCGTCATAACTTAGATTGCTGTCTTGTGGCGCCACCCACAGCATGTGCCCCTTGAGACGGTCAGCGAGTACCCTATCGGCAAATAGGTCCGCCGCCGCACGTCGCGAAGGGCCGCAAAACGGGTGAGAGACGATCACCAATTGCCAGCCCCGGCCAATTGAAACCGGCTGACGAATGATGGTGCGCTCATTGGCCACCAAGGTCCAAAGACTCGGTTGGCCGTCCTTGCTGTCTGCGGCGGTCCGCGTTTGGGGCAGCGCCTCCTTTGCCACGAATGGAAATTTCAGTTGCATTGCCCGCGCCTCGTCGAACATTCGCGCCCTGACCATGCTGTCAAATAGGTTCGTTGCCTGCGCTTGTGTTTCGGCCTTTCGTATTTTCAGTTCGTCAAACATCTTTATCTGCAAGCCAACATGTTCTGGTGATTTTGTATAAAACGCCAGCAGATCGGTCGCGTCGTATAGACCTGACAGCTCCTCAGTGGTGAAACTGGAGGGCTTGGTCGTGGTGTATTGCCCAAGCCACGATTGATACGCCTAGGTGATGGCCGCGGCTTGTTGTTTGAATGATGGTTGTGGTTCGTTCACCGCGGGAGTATCTGTGCGGCGCTCAAAAGCACGAAACTCGGTGAGATTGTCCATCATCTGCGTCGGTGACGCACAACCGGTGAAAAGACCACCCCAAACAATCGAGATCAGTGTGGCGGTAACGTGCGCGAATCGGGGCAACAACATCGGCTTAAAACTTTTGATGTGATTCATCTGTCTACCTTCAGGCAATATCAAATTGCAGCATTTTTAAAACAAATAATGCTGGTCCGAATGGCACTTACTTAAGAAAAAACCCTTATCAATCAGCGTGTTGCGCTTTACCATGTTTTAGCCCCAGTATGTTGGATGCACAGATCTGACCGCTTCACTGGGCTGGCATCACTGTCAAAGGCACGGCGGCCCCACTCACATGCCAATGCTAACCATCTGTTTTAACTCCTGTTTTTTCTTAAGTAAGTGCCATTCAATGCTGGCCCCTTAAATTACTCGGCCCCTTAAATTACTCAATCGCTAGGAGATCCGTCCATTTTCTCACCACCCGAAAGATCCAATTCGGATTGAACGGCCTGCGGACGTACTAGTAACCTGACGCGCAGTTCGCCATTTTTTCTCGTCACAGACCACTGTCCAATAAGCGGAATACTCAACTCCCCCCAGTCGGAATGAGTCGTGATTCTGAATTCAGTCGTCCTTTGGATTGGACTTCGGGAGACCAGCGGCAGGTCAATCTCGAGTAGCCGCTCGCGCGCCCCGTGCCTCTCGATTTCATCTTGATGAAGAAGCACTTCCTGCTCGAGCGTTGCGACGGTTGGTACCAACTTAACCGGATCGTGCAAGTTCAATGGCAGCTGACTCTCGTGCGATGTACCTGCAACGGCAACTTGATTTGGTTCGGGGGTCAGACTCTGAGGGTTTGCTGTTTCTATAAGCACCTTGCCATCTTCAAACCCGCCCCTTCTCGCCTTCTTTCGCTTTCGCGATTCTTGAACTTGGCGGATGCTGGACCCCAAGCGCTCAGCTAAAGCGTAAACAACCTCCAAGACATCAGCCAGCTCTTCAATTGTTTCAGCAGTAGAGTGAGCATCAAATACCTCCGTGGCCTCCTCAACGAGTTTTGCCTTCAAGGCAGCAATGAGCTCATCGCCCTTTAGCTGAACCTGAATAACCCGCTCGCCATTTTTCTCGATAGATTCAGGAATCTTGTCTCGAACCATCTTGTTGAATACAGATGGCTCATCCTTCACCCCATAGAGATCAGCGATTTCAACTTTGCAACCCGCTTTCTGAAGTATGTAGTAAGCATGGGAAAGCACGCCACCCTGCAAAACGACAACGGCATCATTATCTTTGGCGAAGGCACTTAGTTCGGCCAGAAACTCTTGGCTACGTATTAGTGCAGGTTCGCGTGGAGACACGCGAATGCGCTTGATAACCTGCCGTTCCTGCGACGGTAGAAGCTTAAGTCGCTCCCATTCGGCTAGAGTTCGCAGTTCAAAAATCGTTGAGTCTGACCGCTTGAAACGAGGTGCGCTACGTAGAAGGGACCGATTGAGTTCACATTTTTCGTGATACCAGGGCAATATTCTATGCTGCAAAGCTTCTTTATGAACCCCAAGAAACCACATGACATTGACAGGGTGACCAACCTGATCGGCAATCTGTCGGCTGATAAGCGCGATTTCAGAAAACCAGCTCTTTTTAGAAATAGTTGGTGACCATCTACTTGACTCGTTTGTGCGATTCGCAAGCCAAGCTCCATCACCATCAGGAGCTACGAACCATTCTTTATAGCGGATTCGACGCGTGCATTGAAATAATTCGCGGCGCGCCGCTGCCTTTTTTATGTCTGCTTCTAGCGTATCGACCTCAAAAATGTCGTGGGGATACCAATACATTCCCTCCGGTATTCCCCAAAGTGCCTCGATGCGCACCATGCGCTTTGCTGGCTCAGCCATGCACCAAGCAGATGCCTCCGCCGGTAGAAAATGATGGCATATAAAAACTATTTTCTCGGAGTGGTCCGCCAGGGGTTTGAGTTTTTTCAGCAAGTCCTGTCGAAACCAAGCCATTGCAGCATCACTCGATCTTAGCTCATCGCTCCGTGGCAGCATCTGCCGCAATTCAGATGGAATACCTTCTCCGTCCGTTCGCACAACCAACGGATGGGTAGTAAGTGCGGCTATGTCTTTTCTCAGGCCATCCGATGCAGCACCGCTGATTAGTTGAGATATGGCCTCCCTTGAGTCCAACACATAGAAAGTTGGCAAGCTATAACCAAGCCCTGCATACATTTTTGCGTTCGCCAGTTTTCTATACTTGCCAAAGTCTGTTGTTCCTGCGGTTCTGAAGAGAGTCAACCCATGCGCATCGACTTGGGCAACATGAGCGGGCAATACAGAGCGCGGATCGATCCCCTCTGTCGTTACGCACAGATCTCCTTGCACCAGCCAAACGGAGTTTCCATCCCATACCCACTCGAAGTGAAGGCGCAATTTTTTGTCTGAGGCCCAGCGTGCTGGTGCATGTAGCACCTTGTCTATCAGAACACTAGATGTACAGATTAATGCTTGTGGTTCTTTAGCTTCGCCATGGCGCCACTTCCGAATGGCCACCGCAACAGGACCACCTTGCGGTTGCCCGTCCGTTCCCATTTCGACTTCAAACACCCAGTCACGTTTAGCCTGCGAAATGCGAGCTTCGTTTGAAACGTGCCCTTTCAGTTGGACGGCAATTAATGGCTGGACGATCCAATGAATAGTCTTGCCAAGAAATTTTGTTTCAGCCACGCACTCCTGAATAACGGATTTGAGCGCTTCTTTTGTAGCCTCCTTTGATACAAGGCTACCGCGCTCCTCGATTGTTTCATCAACGGCGCTTGATCTCACCATGAATTGCCTATATTTATCGAGG
>JAYTBF010000164.1:0-4437 GCA_043737175.1 Burkholderiales bacterium | reverse complement strand
GCAAACGGAATGTTGCTCGCGTGCAAAGCCAAGATAATCGAATCCTTGGAAAAGAATCCGGAGAACGGTGGGAAACCGGCATTAGCGAGTGCACCGATTAATACCGTGAAATAAGTGATCGGCATGTACTTACGCAGGCCACCCATTTTGCGCATGTCCTGCTCGTGATGCATCGCAATGATCACCGAGCCGGCACCCAAAAATAACACCGCCTTAAAAAAAGCATGGGTCATCAAATGAAAGATACCGGCTGAGTACGCCCCGGCGCCGAGCGCCATGGTCATGTAACCCAACTGCGACAGGGTGGAATAAGCCACCACCCGTTTGATGTCGTATTGGATCACCGCAATCAGCGCCATAAAAAACGCCGTGGTGGCACCAATCACCAGCACAAACGAACGTGCGGTCTCAGACATTTCAAACAGCGGCGACATCCGTGCCACCATAAAAATACCGGCCGTAACCATGGTGGCGGCGTGAATTAACGCCGAAATCGGCGTCGGGCCTTCCATTGAATCCGGCAACCAAACGTGTAACGGGAATTGTGCCGACTTACCCATCGCGCCGATAAACAGACCAATACAAATGGCAGTGATGAGTGACCAGGTCCAACCCGGCACCGGCGAAATCACAATTTCACGAAACTCTGCAGCGCGTGCAAAAGTGGTGGCGTAGTCGAGTGTGCCAAAGTAGGCAAAGATCAAACCAATACCAATCAGGAAACCAAAGTCACCCACACGGTTGACCAAAAACGCCTTGAGGTTGGCTTTGATCGCCGTCGGGCGTTTGTACCAAAAACCTATAAGCAGGTACGACACCAGGCCGACCGCTTCCCAACCAAAAAACAATTGCAGGAAGTTGTTCGACATCACCAGCATCAACATGGCAAAGGTGAACAACGAGATATATGAGAAGAAGCGGGTGTAACCGTCGTCTTCGGCCATATATCCAATGGTGTAAACGTGCACCATGAGTGACACAAACGTCACCACCAACATCATCGTGGCTGTCAATGAATCAATCAGGAAACCAATTTCGAAACGAATACCGTCGGTGACCAACCAGGTGTAAATGGCACCGTTAAACGATTTGCCTGCCAACACATCCTGAAACACAAACCCGGAAATCACAAACGCGGCGGCCACACCGATGATGGCGACACTGTGCGCAAAGGCGCGGCCCAGACGTGGCCCAAAAAAACCGGCGAGTATGGCACCGATCAATGGCAGCAGCGGAATGGCAAGAAGGGCAAGTTTGTTTTCGATCATTTTTTTGTGCAGCTCATAAATACCACGTCGTGCGAAATAATAATTGGCATCATATTAAAACCCTGCTCCGTCGTCCCAGCGTAGGCTGGGACCCAGCCCGTCCATAAACACAAAAATACGATGGACTGGATTCCAGCCTTCGCTGGAATGACGAACTGATGATGGCTTTAGACTATCCAAAATTGTAAACTCATTGATTGACGCACGTTTTCAGCCATTAATGTCTGGAAATACTTGTCATTGCTAGCCTTTTAATGTGCCAATATCTTCCACGTTAATACTTTTCAGATTGCGGAACAGAATCACCAAAATCGCCAAACCAATGGCGGCCTCAGCCGCGGCAACGGTGAGAATAAAAAACACGAACACCTGCCCGCTCAAATCATTCAGGTAGTGCGAGAACGCAATGAAATTCATATTGATGGCAAGCAGCATCAGCTCAATCGACATCAATAACACAATCAAATTTTTGCGATTCAAAAATATGCCGGCCATGGCAATCGAAAACAAAGTGGCGGACAGAATCAGATAGTCAGACAGGTTAATCATTGCGAATGCCTGCGGTCATTGGGTATTTAACTGGAGACATGGTTATTTTGTCCCCGCTGATGGTGCGTTGTTGGTCCCGGCCGCTGCGGCCTCTTCAACGGTTGCGTCCATCTTGATGATTTTTAGGCGGTCATCGCGTTTAACACGTACCTGCGCGGCCACATCCTGTGACTTGGTGCCTTCACGCTTACGAAACGCCAGCGCAATCGCGGCAACCATGGCGATCACCAACACTACCGCCGCCAATTCAAACGGCAATAAATATTCGGTGTACAGCACGCGGCCGAGTTCCTTGGTGTTGGAAACCGCTTGAGGTGCACCCGGCATGGCACCGGTCAGTCCCAGGGTTTTGCCGCCCAACAACACCGCCATCTCGACCAGTAACACCACACCAACTAACGCGGCGACAAAGGCGTTTTTGCGGAAGCCTTCGCGCAACTTGTCGAAATTAATATCGAGCATCATCACCACAAACAAAAACAGCACCATCACCGCGCCGACATAAACAAGAATCAGCGTCAGCGCCAGAAACTCGGCAAACAACAACATCCACAAACCGGCGGCGGTGACAAAACCGAGCACCAGCAGCAACGCCGCGTACACCGGATTGCGGGACGTAATCACACCCAGTGCGGAACCGATCAGCACGGTGCAAAAGAAGTAGAAGGTGATGGTTTGGAAAGTCATGGTTTTGGTTGTACGTTCGGCGTTCAGTGTTGTGCGTTGTGCGTTTGGTGTTCGGGGTTGAGTGTTTTGCGTTAGGAGTTGAGCGTGTAAGGCAAAAACACCGAACACTCAACGCCGAACGCTCAACCTCGCTTTACCGGTATTTCGCATCCTCCGCCCGGGCTTGGGCAATTTCTGTTTCATATTTGTCGCCAATCGCCAGCAACATTGGTTTGGTGTAATACAGATCGCCACGGGTTTCGCCGTGGTATTCCAGAATATGGGTTTCCACAATCGAATCAACCGGACACGATTCTTCACAGAAACCGCAAAAAATACACTTGGTCAAATCGATGTCGTAACGGGTGGTGCGGCGGGTGTTGTCGGCGCGTTGTTCGGATTCAATGGTAATGGCAAGTGCCGGGCACACCGCTTCACACAATTTGCAGGCAATACAACGCTCTTCGCCGTTTGCATAACGACGCAGCGCGTGCAAGCCACGAAAGCGCACACTTTGCGGTGTTTTTTCTTCCGGGAATAACACCGTAATCTTGCGTTCGAACAAATGCCGACCGGTGAGCCTCAGCCCCTGCATCAGTTCAAGCAACAACAAACTACTGGCGAATTCTTTAGCGCGATCCCACATGCTTATTTTCCAAACCAAATTGAGAACGGAAGAACATTACGAATTGGCTCCATCATCATCAAACCGGTGACTACAATCCACACAATCGTGATCGGGATCAGCACCTTCCAACCCAGACGCATGAGCTGGTCATAACGATAACGCGGGAACGAGGCGCGAATCCACAAAAACATAAACATCAACACCGATAACTTGGCGACAAACCAATGGAAACCCGGCGAGCCCAGCCAGCCCCACGACTGCGGGAAAGGAGACAACCAGCCACCCAAAAACAGCAGCGATGAAATCACCGCCACCAGCAACATGTTGGCGTATTCGGCCAGGAAAAATAACGACCAGGTCATGCCGGAATATTCAACCAGCGGTCCGGCGACAATCTCTGATTCGCCTTCGGCGACGTCGAACGGATGTCGGTTGGTTTCGGCGACGCCGGCAATAAACTGGATCACGAACAAAGGGAACAGCGGAATAAAGAACCATTCCAACATGCCATAGGGACCACTTTGTTTGGCGACAATCTCGGTCAGGTTCAACGACTGCCCCGCCATCAGCGCGCCGACCAGCGCAAATCCCATGGCGATTTCATACGACACAACCTGCGCGGCCGAACGCATGGCGCCGATAAACGCGTACTTCGAGTTGGATGCCCAGCCCGCGAGGATCACGCCATACACCCCCATTGAGGTCATGGCCAACACCACCAAAATGCCGGCATCGACACCGGCGATCACCCAGGTCGGTGTAAACGGAATCACCGCCCAAACCGCCATGGCGGGTGCGACTGCAACCGCAGGCGCAATCAGGAACAAAAGTTTATTGGCGCCAGTCGGAACAATCTGCTCCTTGAGCAACAGCTTGATGGCATCGGCGATGGGCTGTAATAGTCCCCAGGGTCCGACCCGGTTCGGGCCACGCCGCACCTGAATCCAGCCGATCACCCAACGTTCCACCAACTGGAAATACAAAACAAACGTCAACACCGGAATCATCACCATCAAAATCATGGTCAGCGATTTCGCAAAAAACCATGCCGTTGCGCCGAGTTCCGGCCCAAGGGTGGCGATGAACTGCATGTTGATGGCTTGGATAATTGCGTCCATATTTATTCCGCCGCCTCCGCCATAATCTCAGCGGCACGCGATGCACGCGCATCAGCGGTCAATTGCAGGCTTGGCGCGTGGCGGGTGATGGCATCCAAATCATAAATGCCGACTTCGTGCAGCGGATCACTACCGGTGACCACGCTGCCCAGATCAACGTTGATGCCGCTAACAACGTTGCTGAGTTTGCCGGCAACAAAAGCATTTA
>JAYTBF010000163.1:0-4437 GCA_043737175.1 Burkholderiales bacterium | reverse complement strand
TTACGCTGACACCTTCCAATTCGGGAAGCCTTGCCACCAGTGGCACCGTCACGGTGATCGACACACTGCCGACGGGCCTGACTTATGTGCCCGCCGGTTCTGGTGGAACCGGTTGGACCTGCGGCGTGAGTGGTCAGGTGGTCACTTGTACTTCATCCACTGTCATTGCCGCAGCGGGCACCGGCAATGCCATCACCATCAATGTGCAGGTGTTGTCGAGCGCCGCGCCGGGTATCACCAATTTCGCCACCATCGGCGGTGGCAACGAACCTTCCGGCAATACCGGCAACAACAGCACCGTGTTGGCGCTGCCGGTTGGCTCATCGGCAACCAATGCATTTTTGACTGATGGTGCGGCGACCGGATTGCCTGGTGCCAGTGTGCTCTATACCCATACGTTTGTGGTGGGGGTGACCGGTTCGGTTTCGTTTGCCAGTATGCATACACCATCGCCGAATATTTTTGGTTGGACTGTGCAGTTGTTCCGCGACAATAATTGCAACGGTGTGATGGATGGCATTGATGGAGTGGCTGAAATTACTGCCACTAACTTTGCCGTCACGGCCGGCCAGCAGTTATGCATCATTGTTAAATCAAATATTCCCGCTTCTGCCTCGCTGGGTGCTCAGGATATCATCAGTGTGACGGCGACCTTTACGCCGATATCCGGCCCGGTCGTGACCTACACCCGTGTTGACATCACCACCGTCGGCTCGCCGCAAGGTGCGGGTCTGGCGTTGATGAAATCGGTGCGGAACGTCACGCTTGGCGGTGTGGCGGGCACCACCAACACAGCACGTCCGGGTGATATGCTCGAATACATTATTAGTTATTCGAATTCGTCCAATTCAAACCTGGCAACCATCGCATTGGCGGACGTGACCCCGGCCTTCACGTCATTTGTATCCGCAAGTTGTGTCATGCCGTATCCAAACAACATTACCAGTTGCGCGCCATCGACACAGCCGTCGGTGGGCGGTGCCGGCGCGATCCAATGGACGGTGACGGGTTTATTGGTGCCGGGGCAAACCGGTTCGGTCCTTTTCCGTGTGACCGTGCAGTAGTCGCGCAAAAATAGACCTATTCGGGGGTGTTGTTGCTGACAATTCGGCCGTTCAGACAGGCGATTTTGTATAATGGGCATTCAAATTTTTGAAACCCGTTATCCCTTCTAGTAGGAGCCACCATGAAAAAGCCCATGCGCGTCGCCGTAACCGGTGCCGCCGGTCAAATCGGTTATTCCCTGTTGTTTCGTATCGCTTCCGGCGAAATGCTCGGCAAGGATCAGCCCGTAATTCTGCAGATGCTGGAAATCGCCGATGAAAAAGCGCAGAAGGCGTTGAAGGGCGTCATGATGGAGCTCGACGATTGTGCCTTCCCATTGTTGGCTGGCATGAGCGCCCATTCCGACGCGATGACCGCGTTCAAGGATGTGGATGTGGCTTTGCTGGTCGGCGCCCGTCCACGCGGCCCCGGCATGGAGCGCAAGGATTTGCTGGAAGCCAATGGTGCGATTTTTACCGTGCAGGGCCGTGCGCTCGACAAAGTAGCGTCGCGTGACGTCAAAGTGTTGGTGGTTGGCAACCCCGCCAACACCAACGCCTATATCGCCATGAAATCCGCGCCGAGTCTGCCGCGCGAAAATTTCACCGCCATGCTGCGCTTGGATCACAATCGTGCGCTGTCACAGTTGGCAGGAAAAACCGGCAAGCCAGTGGACTCCATCGAGAAAATGATTGTCTGGGGCAACCATTCACCCACCATGTATCCGGACTATCGTTTTGCCACCATTGGCGGCGCGCCCGCACCCACCGTGGTGGACGATCAGGAGTGGTACCAATCCACATTTATTCCAACCGTTGGCAAACGTGGTGCAGCGATTATTGAAGCGCGTGGCCTGTCATCGGCCGCTTCTGCGGCCAATGCCGCCATCGATCACATTCATGACTGGGTGCTTGGCACCAACGGCAAATGGGTCACCATGGGTGTGCCGTCTGACGGCAGTTATGGCATTCCAGATGGTGTGATGTATGGTGTGCCGGTGACCTGTGCCAATGGCAAGTACGAACGCGTTAAAGGTCTGGCGATTGACGACTTCTCGCGTGTACGCATGGACCTGACTTTAAATGAACTCGAAGAAGAACGTGCTGGTGTTGCGCATTTGCTGTAATTGAAATGTAGTAAGAAAAAGCTACCTGCGGGTGGTTTTTTTGTTGGTGAAAAAAGTAAATAGACGGCTACTGTCGCTCTCCTTCGGACATTAATGCTTGTAACGCCTTGCCAGATATGGTGTTTGTCTAATGAGTAATTCCATGAATCCGTTGATTGGCCAATATGCTGGGTTGCCGAGTCAGTAAGAATCCCTGTTGTTCCTGCGGGGCATCACGCACAAACGGCACGATGTGGAAAGTGCAATGAGGAATCTGCTTTTTCTGGTTGGAAATCACCGCACAATTTTGAGTCGTTGTTGGATTCCCTGCCGTCGTCTTTGTCAGCAAAAGATCCAATCAGGATCGAATCAGCCAAGACAAGTGATAATCAATAACGTCATCCACATCGCCATCGCGGATCATGCCAGAAACCACTTTTCTGTTTACCGACATTGAAGGCAGCACCTGCCTGTGGGAGCAGCAACCAGCCGCGATGTCCATTGCGGTGGCGCGGCATGATGCGTTGCTGCGTGAGATTGTGGTCGCGCATGGTGGGGCGGTCGTCAAAATGTCCGGCGATGGCATTCACGCCGCATTTGCCGGCGCGCATCAGGCATTACATGCGGCGGTGACGATACAGCGCCAAATTCGGGATACCCCAGCAGGCGGTCTGGCGTTGGCAATACGCTGCGGCCTGCATATTGGCCAGGCAGAAGCGCGTGATGGCGATTTTTTTGGCGCGACGGTGAATCGAGCCGCACGCCTTTGCCATGCTGCCAATGGCGGACAGATAATTTTTTCTGACGCGCTCCACACACGTGTTGCCGACAGCCTGCCTCGACCACTCAGTACACGCCATTTGGGGGTATTGCGACTACGCGATTTGGCAGAATCCGAAACGGTGCATCAATTAATTCATCCGGATTTGCCGCGCGACTTCGCTCCCCTTCGCACGCTCTCCACCAACCCCAACAACCTGCCTTTTTTTGTCAATGCGTTCATTGGACGTTATCATCAAATCGGCGACATCAGCCAGTTGATGCAGCAAACACGACTGGTGACACTGCTGGGTGTGGGGGGAATTGGCAAAACACGCTTGGCGATTCAAACTGCCGCGCATGTACTAGAGCGATTTCCAGATGGTGTTTGGATATGTGAATTGGCGACGATCAACGACGCCACGTTTATTCCCATTAACGTCATGCAAACACTGGGCATCAAGACGCAGGGAACAGCGTCGCCGACAGAGCAAATCATCAACTACTGCCTAGACAAAAAGCTCTTGTTGTTGATCGATAACTGCGAGCATCTGATTGATAGCGTCGCACAATTCGTCGCCCGACTTTTGCAACAAACACCGCATGTTCACATCCTGGCAACAAGCCGGGAAGGCATTGAGATCGATGGCGAAACGGCCTACCAGTTGCCAGTGCTGAGCATTCCCGACCCAGAATTTTTCAGCGGAAAAACGATCAAGCGTGTCAACGCGATTCGTGAAGTGGATTCGGTGCGTTTGTTTCTTGATCGCGCTCTGCGTCACCGCCCTGACTTTGTATTAGCCAATGATGCTGTCAGTGTGTTGGCACGCATCTGTTATCGGCTCGACGGTATTCCGCTTGCCATTGAGTTGGCGGCGGCACGGTTACGTTCGATGTCGTTGATCGAGATTGATCGTGGCCTGGATGATCGTTTTGGCTTGTTGGTCGTCGGTAGTCGCGTGGCGGCACCTCGGCATAAGACATTACATGCGACACTCGAATGGTCGTATGGCCTGCTCAATGATGATGAGCGAGTGCTGTTTGACAGGTTGGCTGTATTTGTTGGCGGCGGTGCAATCGACGCGGTTGCGCATTTGATGGACGCCGCGATGAATCAAACAACATCGCCGATATCAACAGCGTCATCAGTGTCACCAGTGTCCCCAGTGTCACCAATCGCCGCACAGATGCAATCGTTAGCCGATAAATCACTGATCCAATTGGTTGACGTGACTGGTCAAGCGCGTTTTTCCATGCTCGAAACACTGCGGCAATTTGCCGCGCAAAAAGTTACCGCAACCCATCATCTGCCCGCATTAACCAATGCACATGCCATATGGTATTGCCAATATGTGGTGAGCGTGATGCCCAATTTATTCGGTGATGAACGTCTCACATTACTCGCGCGTCTTGATGCCGACCAAGCCAATCTGCGTGCCGCAGTGTCACACCTAATTGCGACCAACCCGTTGGCAGCACTTGACTTATGTATTGCGCTGGGACGTTATTGGCTATGGCGTGGGCAGTAT
>JAYTBF010000162.1:0-4454 GCA_043737175.1 Burkholderiales bacterium | reverse complement strand
AACTTGCCAGCGTGGGCAATCAGTCCGGCGGCAGAGTCTTTCTATTTTTAAATACCGACGATTTTTGGCGGGATTTTAATGCGATGGATGCACATGGCATCAAATGGTTGCGGCCACCCTGCGAAGAAAGTTATGGCACGGTGGCTGTATTTGAAGATCTTTATGGCAATAAGTGGGACCTGATCGGCCCGCCGCCGGCCGCCGCAAAGTAACACACCGCCGCCGACCACAGCCTTGTTGACGCCGGTTGCCTGGGTAACACAAGCATTTGCGCTGCTTCCCGAATCATTTTGCCTCAAAGTGCGCGCGTCACCTTGGGTTTGCATACTTGACGACGTCGCCTCGACATTCCCAGCGTTTGAGTTGATTTAAGATATTTTGGCGCGAGCCGAAAGTACGGGTACCCCTCCGCTGCGAGGCAACCCTTTTCGACGGTGAAGCTGGCGTTTGTCATGATCAAACTGATCCCTACTCAAGAACTCAAAATTGGTATGTACGTTCACGATCTTAATTGTGACTGGATGGCCCATCCGTTTGCGTGGAGTAAGTTCAAAGTGGGTAACGACGAAGAAATCAACAAGATTTCAACGGCCGGCATTCGAGAAATTTATATTGATACCGAGCGTGGCCTTGACGCCGTTCACGCGCCGACCAGTCAGGAAATAGCGGAGCAAATTCAATTGGACCTTGTCGCGCTGGCGGCAAAACCAAATGTGCCACAAAAGATGAGCTACTACGAAGAAATTGAACGCGCCCGTAACGTAAAACACCACGCCGAGCGGACTGTGATCAAAGTCATGAACGATGTTCGCTTGGGCAAGGCGCTGTCACTGCAGACGGTTGAGCCGGTTGTTACCAATATCACGGCATCAATTTTGCGAAATAGCGGCGCCTTAATTGGTCTGGTCGGCATAAAGGACAAGGACCTTTACACGTTCCAGCATTCGGTTGCGGTGTGCACCCTCATGGTGGCATTTTGCCAGCATGAAGGCATGAGTGAGGAAGCGGTTTATCAAGCGGGGTTGGGCGGATTTTTGCACGATGTGGGAAAGACCCGCATGTCCCATGCTTTGTTGAATAAACCGGGCCGCTACAATGATGAGGAGTTTGCCATCATGCGCCGCCATCCGGAAGATGGCCACGCGATTCTATCGGCGGTGGACGGTGTTGGGCCGACACCGTTGGCCATCACCCTTGAACACCACGAGCGCATGGACGGCAGCGGTTATCCGTTTAATCGTGGACCGGAAGAGGTGCAACGCGTTTCGCAAATGGCCGCAATTGTCGACGTATATGATGCGATCACCGCCGATCGTTGTTACCAGCAGGCGATTCCACCGGCCGACGGTTTGCGAAAGTTAATGGAATGGAGCAAACATTACCTCAGTCCATATTTCACGCAATCGTTCGTCCGTTGTATCGGTATTTATCCGGTCGGAACCTTGGTGCGATTGGAGAGTCAGCGCTTGGGGATTGTGACTGAACACAACGCGAAGGACCTGCTAAAACCAAAAGTCAAAGTCATTTTTGACACCAAACGCAATCAATATATTGCGCCGAAGGAAGTCGATTTGGCGCGGTCAGTGGGACATGGTGGTGCCGACCGAATACTCGGCCACGAGTCTGCCCGCACTTGGTTTATCGATTTGTCGTACTTTCAATAGCCGACCAAATCCAAATCCTATCCGCTAATGAGTCCGACCATATCATCCGGGCTGATGCCAAGCTGGGTGAGCGCGAAACCTTCGGCAATTTCCCAGTCAGCGGTAATGCCGCGATTTTTACGAAGCGCGACGATTTGATCGATTAATAATCCAAATGCAGCAAGTTTGACCGGTGCACCGCGCAATTTAAGTGGCTCACCAGATGGCTTGGCAATTTCATGATGGCAAAGTATCGCAATGGATAGGGATTCCGGCACACGCCATTCCTTCGCCAGTGCATAACCAACGTGGGCGTGGTTGGTTTGATGCTGCTGTTGCTCCATTTTTAAGGCGTCGTAGGCGCGGCCCTCACAATGCGCTTGCCAGACGGCGGCATAGTCCGGAAAACGGTTGATCATCACTGCCATGCCACAGTCGCGAAATACCATATAGGTGGTAGCTTCGTCTGCATTCAGACCGCGAATTTGTCGGGCGATTTCCATCGACGTGTCGGTGATGGTTGACGATTCTTGCCAAAAATTTTGCATGGTCGCACCGGAGCCGGCGGGAAAAGCCTGCCGAAATAATAGGCGCGATAATAAATTGGAGGTCGCGCGCAAGCCGATAATGGTGAGCGCCTGTTGAATACTGCTGGTGGTGCGCGACAAACCGTATGCGGGCGAATTGACTGTCTTTAATACCGCGGCACTCAGCGCCAGATCGCCACTGACCAGTTTGACCAGTTTGGATTGGTCGGCTTCGTCGTCGTTCATAGCCTTGTGAAATTGATCCAACAATGTTGGGCAGGGCGGCAACTTCAATTCACGCGCAATGCGCTCGGCCTCGAGTTCAAGTTCAATGCCTTCGGCGCTGACGGTGCCGGAAAACGCGACGGACGACTCGGGATTTGATTGGGTGGAGGACGCATGCATAGTCGATGGCCGTTGCAAATTGAAACAAGACGCGCAAAAGTGCGTACTCGAATGTTAGCGACCCGAAGATGCGTGAAAATGCCTGAACAAGGGCCCAAAACGCAGGTATTTCGCTGGATTAGGTAAAAAGGTGAAAACCGAATTTGACCGTCACCGGCAAAAGATTGCCTAGGGGAAACTCTAATAACAACGGGCGCTGCGCGGCATTGTTGCCGTAAAACGCCCGCCAATGTTAGCCTTTGTTTATGCAGCGTTAAATCGTTTTATCGCTTCGGCCAACTGAGCGCGGTCATGCTTAATGCTGGCGCGCGGGTAAATCGCCTGCCGTTCGGCGCGGCTGTCATAAAGTGAAATTTCGACGACGATGTCTTCGAACGTGAGTACATACGAGTAGCCGGATGGCGCGGACCGAGGCTTAAAACTTCGCGTGCGGTTTTGGCGATCACGCCGGCCGACGTGATGCTCACAAATGTCGAATTCGATCGTTTGATTCAACAAAAAAAATTCAAAAATTTTGGCATCGATACCAATCAGCTCCAATTCGATGGCGCTGGATTCGCTGGCCGTGCCGGCCAAAACCGCACCACTGAGCCAGGGCGAAAACGCATCCAGCCATTGCATGGCGCGAATGGCTGTCTCGCGCAGTTCTGCGAGTGCAACCGGTTGCACATCGGCGGCAAACAGGGCGTGGTACTGACGCAGCGCGTCTTCAATTTCATGATTGTCCGGCAGCACATTTTGATCGTGTGTGGACAGCCTGAGTTGCTTGGCTGCTTTGAGTTTGGCCGCCTGGTAATCGTCCATTCCGCCGGCTAGTAGTTGCGCCGCACGCTGTGCCAATACCCGCCGTGTTTTGAGTTGCGAGTGGTCGGGCGGTGGGCTGCCGCCGATCGTTTTCGAAGTATTGTCGACCGCAGTTGGCCGACGTCGTCTGGTGGGGTCGGCGGACATGATTCGTTAAAAAATCTGATTTTTCACTTCTTCGGAAGGTTTGTTTGCTTCGCGAAGCGCAGCGGGGCTGTTGCCGATATTGCCCACGCTCTCCGCATAAACAAATTCAGTAATTGGCTGGCCGCCGTCGTTACTAACGGCAACGCTGACCACGCCGTCCGGGGGTACCAAAACAATTTCTTTCACACCTTTCATTGAACGCGCCATATAGTGCATCCAAATCGGCAAAGCAGCCTGGCCGCCGGTTTCATTGTTGCCTAAATCTGCGGGGTTATCAAATCCGATCCACGCGACGCCAACCTGCGTTGAGCTAAAGCCGGCGAACCAAGCGTCAAAGTGATCGTTCGTTGTGCCGGTTTTGCCGCCCAAATCATTTCGCCCCAAGCTCATGGCGCGGACAGCGGTGCCACTGCGCACGACATCGCGCATAAGGGAAGTCATGATAAAAGCATTGCGCGGATCAATGACCCGCTCGGCTGTTTTGACGGCGGATTCATCGGTGGTGGCGCGCTCTGGGATGGCCGTAAACAAGACCGCACCTTTGTCGTCAACAATCTTGGCAATGAAGTAAGGTTTGACGCGAAAACCGCCATTAACAAACACACTGTACGCGCCGGCCATTTGTAATGACGTTGCGGAACCAGCGCCCAATGCCATGGTGAGGTAGGCTGGATGTTGCTTGGCTTCAAAACCAAAACGGGTGATGTAATCCTGCGCGTATTGTGGCGTTATGGCTTGCAAGATTCGAATCGACACCATATTTTTTGATTTGACAAGCGCCTGTCGCAATCGCATCGGGCCTTCATATTTGCCGTCGTAATTTTTCGGCTCCCAGATTTGCCCGCCATGCCGACCTGGGTCAAACACGATGGGTGCGTCATTAATAATGGTGGCTGGTGTGAATCCTTTTTCAAGTGCCGCCGAGTAG
>JAYTBF010000161.1:0-1736 GCA_043737175.1 Burkholderiales bacterium | reverse complement strand
CATCATTCCCATTCACCCATTCACCCATTCACCCATTCACCTATTTGCTGATTTCCATTCGGAGTCCTCATGCCGGTTAAATTTTCCTCGCAGTGCGTCGCGGCGTTATTGTTCAGCGTCGTTATGTTCAGCCACGCCCTTGCGACTGAAGTACAGGCCGACAAGGAGCGTATCCGCGCCCACGTCACGTTTCTGGCGGACGATTTACTGGAAGGCCGTGAGGCAGGAACCCGTGGATATGATCTTGCGGCCTTGTATGTCGCGTCACAGTTTAAGCAACTAGGACTGGTGCCGCGCGGTCACGCCGCTACCACCGCTACACCCGCTAACACCACAGCTAACACCGCTGGTACTGCCGACAGTTCCGCGCGTTATTTGCAAACCGTGCCCTTGCGCTCGTCCAAGCTCGATCAAGACTCACCGGTGTTTGAAATTCGTCGTGGCGATCGCATTGAAAAATTAACTTATCTCGATGACTTCACCATCGGCAGCAGTTTTGTTGAGGATGCCACCGAATTAACTGCGTCACTGGTTTATGTGGGCTATGGCATTGTTGCGCCGCGTTTTGGCATTGATGATTACGCTGGTTTGAATGTGAAAGGAAAAATTATCGTGCAATTGGCGGGTGCGCCGACCAGTTTGCCGACCGAGGAGGGCGCGCATTACGCCGGTGGTGATCACAAACGCGAGATGGCGGCGCGGCGTGGTGCGGTTGGTGTGATTTCATTACAAACGCCGGCCAGCGAAAAAGTTTTTGCGTTTGCACTCGCGCGTCGATATTTGCATTGGGTATCCATGACCTGGCTGGATGCAAACGGTAATGCGCCGCGCACGTTTCCGACACTGCGGCAACGCGCCAACCTGAGTCTGCCGGCATCAATAAAATTGATGGGAGATGCGGGTGCCAATCTGGAGGAAATGGTTACGGCGGCCAACGAAAAAAAGCCGCCCGCCCGTGTTGATTTTGGTGGCACAGTACGGTTGGTCTCGAAAAGCCAACGCAAACAATTGTCGAGCACCAATGTGGTGGCGATGGTTGAAGGCAGCGATGCGAACCTTAAGAATGAATATTTGGTTTTTATGGCGCATCTCGACGGCCTGGGTATGGTCGTCGGCAAGTCGGGTGACAATATTTTTAATGGTGCGATGGACAATGCCACTGGTGTGGCGGTGATGCTGGAGGCGGCACGTTTGGTTTCCCTGCAAAAGCTGAAACCAAAACGCTCGATTCTGTTTATTGCCTTGACCGGAGAAGAGAAGGGGCTGCTGGGCGCGGATTTTTTTGCGCGTAATCCAACGGTGCCCAAAGGTTCGATGGTCGCCAGTGTGAACCTCGATATGCCGTTGCTCACTTTTGATTTTGCCGATGTGATCGCCTTTGGCGCCGAACATTCCAGCCTGGGGCCGATCATCAAACGTGCCACCGATCAACTCGGCATCTCGCTCACGCCCGATCCCTGGCCGGAAAAAAGATTGTTCGTGCGTTCAGACCATTACATGTTTGTGCGCCAGGGGGTACCGTCAATATTTTTGGTGACCGGCGTGAAATCCACCAATCCGAATGAAGATGTCAGCAATGCGTTGGATAATTTTTTGTTAAAACACTATCACCAGTTCACGGATGATTTGTCGCTGCCGATCCACTATGCGGCCGCCGCCCGTTTTGCCCAGGTCAATTTTAATATCGGTTTGGAAATTGCCAATGCTGCCGAGCGACCGGTGTGGAATGTGGGCAA
>JAYTBF010000160.1:0-1742 GCA_043737175.1 Burkholderiales bacterium | reverse complement strand
TCAGCTTCTTGGCTTCTTTCTTTTCCTTCGGCGATTTAGCGGGTTCTTTTTTGGTCATTTTTTTTGTGTCTTTGCTCTTGCTCATGATGAAGCCTCCTTTGATTTAAACGGGGTGCGACAGTGTGGGGAAACTGAATCTTGAATTTGCTGGTCACAAACAAACTTGACCACTGAATTTCACCCCTACCGTCGGGAAAGTGACGATCCAGATAGGGGTGGAAAGTTGATTAAATCACGCCTTTAGCCAGAATGTTCATCTCTGCAAAAAAATCCGTCCGCATCGGCGGATGAGGCATTGGTTGCCAACACAAAATCACCCGTGAACATGCGATCATGCCAGCCATGAAACTCAAACCCGAAGACTTGGCAAATATCGTCGACACCACCCTCGGCCATTACAACCAGCGCGCCGATCAATTTTGGGAAGGCACACGCGACCATGATGTCAGCCAAAACATCAATAGTCTGTTAGAACATATTCAGGCCACCCCGCCCTATTCCATTCTCGATTTTGGCTGCGGCCCCGGCCGCGACCTGAAAACCTTTGCGGAATTGGGTCACCGTCCGCTTGGTTTGGAGGGTTCGGCGCGGTTTGCGGAGATGGCCCGCACCCACAGCGGCTGTGAGGTGTGGCATCAGGATTTTCTGGAACTTAATCTGCCCGCCAACACCTTTGATGGGGTATTTGCCAATGCCTCGTTGTTTCATGTGCCAAAACAAGAGTTGGCACGCGTACTCGGCGAGTTGTTTGCCACACTCAAACCTTTGGGCGTGTTGTTTTCATCGAACCCACGTGGCGACAACCAAGAAGGCTGGAGCGGCAATCGTTATAGCGCCCATCACGATCTGGAAACGTGGCGGACGTATGTGACAGCGGCAGGGTTTATTGAATTGACCCATTACTACCGTCCACCCGGCTTACCCCGCGAACAACAACCGTGGCTGGCCAGCGTGTGGCGCAAGCCCAAATAATCCTGGAATGAGTCGCCTCGCCCGCGATCATGCCGGTTCGGTAATAATGTCCGTTGGCACGGCAAAAAGCACCTCAATCCGCTATCCCTAGTCCGCATGACCCAATCCGCATGTCCCATTCGAAATACCTCGCACGATTAAACCTTCCCGGCATGGAGAGAATCACATGAATATGAAATTCGCAGCCACCCTATTGGCTATCGTGGTGACTTCGGTCGGTGCGGTGAATGACGCCCTGGCATCGCCGACCCTGCTGCTGCGACAGCCGAGTGTGTCGCGTGACCATATCGCATTCGTTTATGCGGGGGATATCTGGATCACCAATCGTGACGGGCAAAACCCGACTCAACTCACCTCGCATCCTGCCGATGAATTAGCGCCGGCGTTTTCCCCGGACGGCAAATGGATTGCCTTTTCGGCGCGTTACGACAACAACACCGATGTGTATGTCATGCCGGTCGCTGGCGGCAATGCAAAACGCCTCACTTGGCATCCCGGTGTTGATACGGTCAATGGTTGGAGTGTGGATGGCAAACGGGTGCTGTTTGCGTCTTCGCGCGAAACCGAAAATGCCCGTAGCAATCAATTGTATGAAGTGTCAGTTGATGGTGGCGCCGAGAAAAAAGTGATGGACGCGCTCGCCTTTGAGGGCAGCTGGTCAGCGGATGGCAGCCGCCTCGCCTATCGCCCCTATCGTGCCGCCTACTCCGGTTCGAGCGGCTGGCGGCAACATCGTGGCGGCAGCACGCCACCAGTGTGGCTGATTGATC
>JAYTBF010000159.1:0-4499 GCA_043737175.1 Burkholderiales bacterium | reverse complement strand
GATATCTCCCTTGCCCTTATCGGCGGTGGACAAGCTGCCATTCAGCTTTAAACCGTTGCTAGTTGAACTGTTACCAGCGGGGTTTTTCCTCGACTTAGGGTGCTTTCTCGATGACTCACCATCACCAGCGTATCTACCCGCGCCTCAACAGCGGCACGGATGATCGCTTCCTGTTCGATATCAACCTGATCGAGCGTCTCGTCGAGGATCAGCAATTTGGGCTGCCGGTAAAGCGCACGCGCCAGCAGCACGCGTTGTTTTTGGCCGCCGGATAACGAGGAGCCCAACGCGCCCACAAACGTCGAATACCCCATCGGCATTTTTTCGATATCGGCATGAATTTGCGCCGCTTCGGCGCACGCCTTGATTTCATCCATATCAAAATGATCACCAAAGGCGATGGCGTCGGCAATCGAGCCGACAAACAACTGGTCATCCTGCATCACCGCTGCCACCAAGCTGCGGTATTGGGCCATGTCCCAATCTTTTAGGTTGCGGCCATTGACGATGATTTGCCCCTCGGTTGGGGTCAATAACCCGAGCAAAACTTTCAGAAGTGTTGTTTTCCCGCAACCAGAAGGCCCCACTAGACAAATATTTTCGCCGGGTTTGATTTCCAAACTGACGTGTCGAAACGCGAACCCCTCCGGCCCGTAGGCATAACCCAGGTCGGTCGCTTGAATGTGCACCGCAACGTCCGTTGCAGGCGCCACCGAAGCGATATTGGCCATACCGGCTTCCGGCTCGGCGAGTGCAATGTCGGCAATGCGCTCGGCGTGTAAATCCAACATCCGAAACTCATTCCACTTCTCAATGAGATTGTTGACGCGCGTCAAGAATAATAATTTGAAACCGATGAACGCGTACAACATGCCGACTGAAAACTGGCCTTCCATGACCAGTATGGCCGCCATCCAAATCACAATCACGCTTTCGACACCAAAAATCAGGCCCTGGGCGAGGCGCTGAAAAATGCCGACACTTTGCACTTTGACGTTGGCATTGATGTGTTCGACCACCAAGTTTTGATACGCCACCCGCCGTTCGTTTTCACGCATATTGAGCTTGATGGCCATCATGCCGCGCAGGGTCTCAATAAAATGCGTTGAGGCCTTGGCCTCGTGCGCGAGTTGTTCGTCGGTGGCGAACCGCTGCGGGTAGTAGAAAAACCAGCGCAGCAACGCGTACAACGCCGCCGCCGCCAATACCACCAAGGTGAGTTTCAGGCTGTAATAGGTCATCACGGCAAGTGTGATCAACACCATCACGCCGTCGATAAACGTTTCAACAAAGGTGGTCGAAAGCGTTTTTTGGATGGCATCAACACTGCGAAATTTACCCACAATGTCGCCGATGTTGCGTTTTTCAAACCAGCCAAGCGGCAGGCGCAGCAGGTGGTTAAACAGCACGGTTAATAGGCGCAAATTGAAACGCGTCGAAACGTATACCCCCACCCAGGCGCGAATAGCGGTCACCGTCACCTGAATAATCGCCAGTGCGATAAATGCCACGCCCAACACCGTCAGAAAATCGCGATCGCGCCCGACCAGCACCCGGTCAACCGTGAGCTGCAAAAAAAACGGCATAGAGATGGCAAATATTTCAATGGCAAACGACAGCAAGACCAATTGTGCGATCGCACCGCGCAGTCCGGAACCGACCGACAACAATTGAAAGGCGCCGATTTTGTTGCGTTCATCCTGTTTCTTGAAGCTTGGTGTCGGCGTGAATTCCATTGCCACACCGGTGTAGTGTTTGCCCGCCTCGGCAAAATTGAGCTTGCGGATGCCACGCCCCGGGTCGTGCACCGTAATGTGTTTGGCAGTGACATCGGTCAGCACCACAAAGTGATTCATATCCCAGTGCAAAATCGCCGGCAATTGTAATTTTCCCAGCGCCGGCATATCGGCTTTGACACCACGCGACGCCAGCCCCATGGTCTCCGCAACCTGACTGACCTGTTTGAGCGTAATGCCTTTGAGCGACGGTGACAGGCGCGTGCGCATGGCGATCAAATCCGTCTCATGACCGTGATGGCTGGCGATCATCGCCACACAGGCAATGCCACATTCCGGCGCCTCTGATTGCAAAATCATCGGCACGTGTTTTTTAAACGCAGAAAATAACCCGGCAAACATTAGAAGCGCCCCCGCAATTGCATCACCGGCTCAAACAACCATTCAAGCAGGGAGCGTTTTTCCAGAAGAATATCGGCATTCACCAACATACCGGATTTCAGCACGAGTTCCTGGTCGCCCACCCGCACGGTTTGTTTATCAAGCTGGACGGTCACGCGATAAACCGGTTCACGAATGGTCAGCGGGCCGATTTTTTCGCCGGTCGACCAGACCGCCTGGCTGACATCGGCAACTGCGCCACGGTATTGCCCAAAACGCTCATAAGGAAATGCCTCATACCGCAGCACCACTTCGCGCCCTTTGGTGATAAAGCCAATGGCGCGCGTCGGCACCAATAATTCCGCCCTCAACATACTGCCCTTGGGCAACACCGTCGCAAAATTACTGTCCGCCGCCACCGATTGACCAATGCTGACGGCAATATTGGTGACAATGCCATCAATTGGCGCTTGGATAATGGCTTCGCGTTTGGCATCTTCCTGCACCAATGTTTGTTGCACCTCGGATATTTTTTGTGACAGCTGGTCCGCCTGGGTACGGGTGCGCAATTCCGCCGCCGGTTCATCAAGTTTTGCTGTTGACATATCGCGCTCAAGAGTGGCGCGGCTGCGTTTGAGCGCCTGTAACTTTAATTCCTGATCGGTGACTTCATCGTTTTTTTGCCGCACCACGATGTCTGACACAAATTTTTCCTTGCCCAAATCATCGTAGCGTTTCGCCTGTTCACGCGCCGACGCCAATCGCTGCTCCTGCAATTTGACGTCGCGATCAAGCTGGATCATTTCAGTTTTGAGGTCGGCCACACGCTTGCGGATCTGCGCGACCTGTTGCACACCCAACTCACGGATTTGTGATTGTTCGCGTTCGAGTAGTTCGCGCCGCTGTCCCAACTCACCGGCCACCGCCGCCGAAGTCGACTTGGTCTGTCCGGTCGCGCGCTCAAACGAAACACGCGCCAACGGCATTCCCGTCGTGACCACATCGCCCTCTTTGACCATCAACTCGGCCACCCGCCCGGAATCTGCGAACGTCACCCGTGCCGCTCCCACATCGCTCGACAAAAACCCCTCCACCCGCTCGCGGCGGGTATATTGCCCCCACACGCCCACCACAATAATCAGCGCGGCGATGAGTGTGGCCAATAACGTAAACACCCACATTGGCAGCGGCCGGGCTTCGGTCACTTCACCAAAGAATTTCTCACGCTGCGCGTCAATCGCTTCTTGTCGGAATAGTTGTTTTGTCATTTTTTCGACAGGTGAAAGTCCAAGGGTTATTCTAATCGTTGTTCACCTCGACAATCACCATTGAATATAGGGGATTTTAATGGCTGTCATGCCACTGTCATATTGCGATCGTAAAGTGATCCGACTTCAACGAAATTTATCTCCATAGCACTAGTGGGTCAACTTTAATTTTAGGAGGCAACAAACATGAAACGCAACAAACTCTTGATTAGTTTTATTGGTGCGGCAGGCATGGCAGGCGTGTTAATGGCAACCACCGCGGCGGCGATTGACGTCACTGGGGCGGGCGCGACCTTTCCTTTCCCGATTTATGCAAAGTGGGCGGAAGACTATAAAAAAGCCAACGGCGTCAATATGAACTACCAGTCCATCGGCTCAGGTGCCGGCATTCGCCAAATTCAAGCCAAGACAGTTGACTTTGGTGCCTCTGATATGCCGCTCACAAAAGAGCAACTCGACAAAGATGGAATGATGCAGTTTCCTGCGATCATCGGTGGCGTAGTTCCGGTGGTCAATATTGAAGGTATCGCACCCGGGTCCATGAAGCTGACCGGACCGGTTGTTGCAGACATCTATTTAGGAAAAATCAAGATTTGGAACGACCCAGCAATCACCGCGTTGAATCCCACCCTCAAGCTGCCAGCCAATCCGATTACGGTCGTTCGCCGGTCCGATGGGTCAGGTACAACGTTTCTGTTTGTTGACTACCTGGCAAAAGTCAGCCCCGAATGGAAAACAAAAGTTGGTGTGGGTAGCGCCGTCTCCTGGCCGGAAGGTGTGGGCGGCAAGGGTAACGAGGGTGTATCGGCCTACGTACAGCGTATCAAGGGCTCGATTGGTTACGTTGAGTATGCGTACGCCAAAAAGAACAAGATGTCACACACCCAACTGCGCAACCAGGCGGGAAATTTTGTGCAGCCGGATGACTTGACGTTTCAAGCCGCCGCCGCCAATGCAGACTGGGCGAAAGCACCCGGAATGTTTCTGGTGCTGACGGATCAACCAGGCAAGGATAGTTTTCCGATCACAGGCGCATCATTCATCATCATGTACAAAGCGCAGGCCAGCGCAGAAAAAGGTCTCGCCGTCATGAAGTTCTTCGACTGGGCCTTCA
>JAYTBF010000158.1:0-10654 GCA_043737175.1 Burkholderiales bacterium | reverse complement strand
TTGCCATGGAAATGGGCTGTGATGGCGTATTGATGAATACCGCCATCGCTAAAGCACGTCAGCCGGTGTTGATGGCGAGTGCCATGAAAAAAGCGGTTGAGTCCGGTCGGGAAGCGTTTTTGGCGGGGCGTATGCCGAAAAAAATATACCAAGCATCCGCCAGCAGTCCGCGTGAAGGTCGTATCGGTTCTTGATTTACCGTGTGGCGGCAGGCCATGCGGCCGCTAGAAACGCCAGATCACACCAAAAGACACGTTGTCGGCATCGGCGATGGTGCGGTCGGTAAAGAATTTGCGGGTACGCTCCACTTCGAAACGTAAACCCAGGCTCGAAGTGAAATTCACCTGCACGCCCAGTCCAACCACACCACTGTTCACCCCGCGCCCGTTGACCACGCCTGGTAATATTGCGCCAGTTGCCGACGGCATGACGCCGGTTCCGGCGAAACTTTCATTTCGATAACCGGCCCGGCCGAGTAGTGACAGTTTCTTGATGATAGGCACGGTGCCGACCAGATCGAGCCCCATGGTTTTTTCATGCCCCATTGCCGCGCCGGTTTCAGGCGCAAAAATATTATTCGATGAGGCGCGATCCGCAAACCGGCCTTCAACCGAAAAATAGGGTGTAAAGCGATAGCCGAGTTTGATGCCAATGCTGGATTCTGCCGACAGGTTCAGCCCGTTGGTGGTATTGATCAAGGCGCTGAGCGCCACCTGTTCGCTGGGGGATTCGCCGCCATTAAAACCGGATTGGACACGTTGGCGGTCATTGCCGAGCGACACACCACCGTAATACTGCGCCTGCGCCGCAGTCGCCAGCAATACTGTGCCGAACAGGATCAATTGTGAAATTTTGCGCATGATGAGCTTGTATCCGGGTTGAAATGTGCCAACGCCAAACCATCGCTTCGAGGAATCCTCAGCTCGACAATAGGCTTCTGTCAGGTCAGCGTCAATTATTAATTTTGACAAATTGTTGCGAAAATAAAAGTCTAGTATTGGCGGATGTCTTGAGAGTAAATTGGCTGGAAACTAGCGTGTAATAAGGAGTTATTTAAGTAATATGCGCCTGTTTGTCTGACTGGTTTAAAGCTTTTTTTGTTCCCGCACAGCTGGTATTTGTTCCAGTTGGTTGGTGATGACAGCGAAGCAGTAACGGGAGTGGCGGCCGAATATGGGAAAATCCCCAAATGACTTCTGCCAACGACCCATCCGCCGAAACCAATTCGCAGTTCGCACGCCCGATTCGCAGTTATGTGCTCAGGCAGGGTCGCCTGTCGCCTGCCCAGGCAAGGGCGATCGAGGAGGGAAAAACGCGAATGATTGCCTTTCGCCCGGCCCTACTCGATGTGGCGGCGGCCTTTGGTCGGGAGGCCCCAGCCGTGGTGGAAATTGGCTTTGGCATGGGGCACGCCACGGCGGACATTGCCGCAACGCGCCCGGATGAAAATTTCATCGGCATCGAGGTGCATACACCGGGTGTCGGTTCGCTGTTGAAAATGCTCGCCGAAAAAAATATTAACAATGTGCGTGTGGTGCAACACGATGCGGTCGAAGTGATGACCCATATGATTGCTGATGCGTCGCTCACCGGCGTACACATTTTTTTCCCCGACCCATGGCCCAAGAAGCGGCATCACAAACGCCGTTTGATTCAGCCGGCATTTACCCATCTGCTCGCGCAAAAAATTGCCCCCGGCGGTTATCTGCATTGCGCCACCGATTGGCAGGAATATGCCGAATATATGCTCAGCGTATTACGACAAGAGCCGTTATTGGCCAATGTTGCCGAAGAGTTTGCGCCGCGACCCGCTTATCGCACCGAATCGAACTTTGAACGACGCGGCTTAAAACTCGGCCATGGCGTTTGGGACGTGGTGTTTGTTCGACGTTAATGGATTGAATTCGTTAAGCCAGATTCTATTGACCGGTAGTAAATTTTTTTGAATCTAAATTGGCGTCACATTAGTACAACGTGATTCACAGGGGAAAAAAATGACCACATATCTACGCCGCCGCTGGCTCAAATCAATCGCTGCCCTCGGTCTATTGGGGCCCGCCGGAATTTCCGGATTGATCCAAGACGCCCTGGCCAAAGGCGACCTGCCAACGATTGCTGGAATCAATTCCGCCGAAGGCACTGTGTCGGTCAACGGCAAACTGGCCAAAGTTGGTACGCCGGTCAAACCGGGTGACCGCGTCACCACCGGTGCCAACAGCTTTGCGGTGGTGGTGGTTGGCAAAGACGCCTATCTGCTGAGAGATCATTCCACGGTCGTGTTGGAGGAATCCAAATCAAACCCCGGTGCGCTCGATAAAGTGCTGATCCTGACCGGCAAGGTCTTGTCCGTGCTTGAAAAACGACCGCCAGACAAACGTGTCCAGTTCCGTTTGCCCAACGCAACAATTGGCATTCGCGGCACCGGTTTTTATATTGAGATTCACGAAGGCCGTAGCTATTTTTGCCTGTGTTATGGCGAGGCATCAATCGACGGCAAGGGTATGGCCGAGGCGAAAATCGTCAAAACCACCCATCATGAGTCACCACTTTGGCTGGACGATCGCGGCGGCACCATGAAGGCAGAAAAAGGGCCGTTTATGAATCACGTTGATGACGAACTCATCATGCTCGAAAAACTCACCGGACGTGAGCCGCCATTTGTGGCGCTGGGATTGACGGGCAAATATTAGTTTGTTGTTATCGTGTCAAAGACGGCAACCGCGACTTAGGTAATTGTGAGACCAGTCAGGCGATGCCGCCGTCGATGCCACCGTAATACACACGGGTGTCGTAAACAAATTCGACGCGACCGTTGATTTGGTGTGAATCAAAAAGTTTGCGGGCGTGTTGCGCCATCGCCGCATAGTTGATGTGCTCTTTGGGCGGGATATAAGACGAGGAGTGTAAGCGCCCCATCAGCCCGTCAAAATCAAACGACTGTACATTATCAAACGCGGCTTCAGAAAATGGTCCGCCAAAAAATGGCGCGAATACAGCCGGGTCCTGAACATTTCTGTGATTGATCTGGTTGTAGTCGGTGGCGTGTTGTTGCAGCAACGCTTCGTAGTCGCGTAAAAATGGCGTGGAGTCGATGCGCCGATCGTTCCAGATCAATACCACCCAGCCGTCGTCTTGCAGAATGCGTTTAAATTCTGTGCGGGTCTTGGTGCGATCAAACCAATGAAACGCCTGTCCTGCCAACACAAAATTAAATGCGTTGGCGGGTAAGCCGGTGGTTTCAGCGGTCCCCTCCATACTGGTAAAACGACCGTAATCTTCCAAGAACTCTTCACCAGCCACACGCATTTCCTGATTGGGCTCAATGCCCACCACCGCATTGCCATTGTCCAAAAATAGTTGGGTGAGGATGCCGGTGCCCGAGCCGATGTCGGCAATCATACTGTCCGGCGTGAGTCCACAATTGGCTGACAGCAGATCCAGAATCTCCAACGGATAGTGTGGACGGAACTTGACGTAATCGGCCACCCGGTCGGAAAAACGGCTGGTGGCGTTGTTGATGGGGGCGGCGTTATTTTTCATGTGTAAACTCCGGCAAAATCAAAACCATTCCGGTTGCATATCGAGAGTGGTGGTATCGAGTGTGCCAAGCAAATCGAGCATCGGCCCCACCTTGGGCAATTCGTAAACAAAAAAGTAGCGGCAGGCTTGCAATTTGCCGCGATAAAAATCGTCGTCGTCTTGAGCATTTTTACTTGCGGCTAGAGATTGCTCCAGCCAGATCCATGCCAGCACCACATGGCCAAACGCTTCCAAATAAATGCTCGCGTTGGCCAGTGTACGGTTGAGGTCATCTGCCGCCCATAACACTTTGGTCACTGCGGCAAGATGGCCGACCTTGGCAGCGAGTGCTTGCGAAAATTGCACCGTGTCGGTGTGATGTGATTGTTTGGCCTGCTCAATGGTTCGATTGATGCGTGCGCCCAGCAATTTGAACGCCGCACCATCTTGCATCACCACTTTGCGACCCAGCAAATCGAGCCCTTGAATGCCGTGGGTGCCTTCGTGGATGGCGTTCAAACGGTTGTCCCGGTAAAACTGTTCGAGTGGAAAATCGCGTGTGTAACCGTAACCACCCAACACTTGAATGGCCAGTGAATTGGCCTCCAGACACCACTGTGACGGCCAGCTTTTTGCAATCGGTGTGAGGATATCCAGCAGCAGGGTGATTTGTTTACGAATGGTTGCGTCGGGCTCGGTTTTTTCCTCATCCACCAATTTGGCGCAATACAAATTTAACGCCAGCGCACCTTCGACATACGATTTTTGCGCGAGCAACATCCGTCGCACGTCGGCGTGTTTAATGATCGGAATCTGTGGACTGTGCGGATCTTTATTTTTAATGATGCGACCCTGCGGGCGATTTTTTGCGTATTCCAGCGCGTGTAAATAACCGGTGTACCCCAACATGGTGGCACCGAGTCCAACACCAATACGCGCCTCGTTCATCATATGAAACATGATTGATAAACCCCGATGCGGTTCGCCGACCAAATACGCCATCGCGCCCGCCCGACCGTTGGGCTGAAATTTGCCCTCGCCAAAATTAAGCAGGCAATTGGTGGTGCCACGAAATCCCATCTTGTGATTCAATCCGGCCAGCACCACGTCGTTTTGTTCGCCCAGACTGCCGTCGTCACCCACCAAAAATTTCGGCACAATAAAAAGTGAAATACCTTTCACACCCGCTGGTGCGTCGGGCAGACGCGCCAATACCAGATGCACGATATTTTCAGAAAGCGAATGTTCGCCGGCGGAGATCCACATCTTATTGCCGAACAGTCGGTAACAATTTTTGTCGTCCGCATCAAGCTCGGCACGTGTCTTGATGTCGGCTAGTGACGAGCCTGCCTGTGGTTCGGATAAACACATGGTGCCAAAAAAGCGACCAGCCATCATTGGTTTGACGAAACGATTTATTTGATCGTCTGTGCCGTACGCCAATAATAAATTGGCATTGCCGATGGTCAGAAACGGATAGGCAGCCGTGGCACAGTTGGCGGCCAGGAAATACGCCATCGCTGCTTTGTCAAACACCGTTGGCAGTTGCATGCCGCCGATTGATTCGTCCTGTGCAGCGGCAATCAGCCCGGCGGCGTTAAATGCGTTGATCGCCGTTTTGATTTCCGCCGGCAATAAAACTTGTTTGCCATCGAAGCGTGGTTCATGGTCATCACTCAGGCGATTGTGGGGCGCAAAAAAATCAGTGGCGATTTTTTCAGCGGTATCCAGAACGGCGTCAAACGATTCACGATCATGCTGGGCGTAGCGTGGACGGCTGGTCAGTGTGGTGGCGTCCAACCATTCGTATAACAAAAAATTTAAATCTCGACGCGAAAGTATCAGGGACATGGTGAGAGTGGCGGTTGATCAGCAGGTGAAAAGTATCGGCCCGAATTATAGGCGGATGAATTCGATCATCTTGGCTTACGCGGCATGATTTGAAAAATGCGGTCATATAACCAGTTGGGTAACACGCGCAGAATACGTGCGGCAATGCCCATGGTCCAGGGAATGACCGTAAAGGATGTTTTATTTTCAATGGCGCGTGCGAAACGCACCGATGCCTGGTCAACATCAATCAGGAACGGCATTTTGAATTTGTTCACAGCAGTCATCGGGGTACGAATATATCCCGGGCAAATTGTCACCACCGCCACATTGGATGCGCGCAGCTCCACCCGTAAACTCTCGCAATAGCGAATAGTTGCCGCCTTCGATGCCGAGTACGCGCCGCCACCGGGGATACCACGAAAGCCGGCGACGCTGGCGATGCCGACCAAGGTGCCACTGCGTGCGGTTTTCATGGGTTCGACAAACGCATGAAAAGTGTTGACCATGCCCATGACGTTGATATCAAACACCTCCTGAAAGGCATCCAGGTCTTCGGCCATTTCCGTCAACGTTCCACGCGACACACCGGCATTGGCAATGACCACATCGGGCAGGCCGTGTTTGCCGATGAACTGTTCGGCGGCAGCTTTGAGGCCTGGCGCATCACGCACATCACAAACAAAAATTTCCGGCCGGGGAGTGATCGACGCGGCAACCTTCTCCAGCCAATCGGCGCGACGCGCCACTAGCCCGAGTTGGCAGCCTTGGCTCGCATAGTGCCGCGCCAGCGATTCGCCGATACCGCTGGATGCGCCAGTAATGAATATTTTTTTCATGGACGCAGTTTATCAGGCCGCCTACCCACGCCATTAACAAAAACGGTGCCTAGAGGGGTCTCAAGGCGCCGTGCCATTCATCATATTGGCGACCTATTTGGTCGTTGTAGGGGCCTTTGCGGCAGGCGCTTTTGCGGCGGGTTTGGCGGATCCTGAAGCCGGCTTGGCGGCAGGTTTTGATGCGGCACGTTGTTCGGCAATCAATCGATCAACGGTGTCGGTAACGTGGGTGCCGCCCGCTTGTTGCACGATAAAGCGACCATTCACCACCAGCATCGGTGTGGCGGTGATCTTGTACTGACCAGCCAGGGTGCGACCACGGGTGATTTTGCTTTGAACCGAAAATGACTTTTCGACCGATTCATATTGGGCCGGATCCACACCATTTTTTTCCAGCCACTTCAGCATGGTGGGTTTATGCGCGATCATGACCTTGTCGTTAAAGATGGCTTCAAAAATCTTCTTGTGTAGGCGGTCGAGTTGGCCCATGGCTTCCAGCGTATAAAAAATGGGCAGGTCATCAACACCACTTGAGCCAAATCCAGCCGGTACCCGCTTAAATTTCACATCGGCGGGCAATTTTTTAGACCATGCCTCAAGGGCAGGCTCTAAATTTGCGCAATGAATACAACCGTAACCAAAAAATTCCAGCACTTCAATGGTGCCGTCATCCGCGGTTGGTAACGCCGGATTCAATAAGGTGACTTCTTTGGCGGAGCCCTGCGCTTGAACCGGGAGCACCATGGCGGCGGCGGATAACAACAGCGCCGCAGTCAACATTATTAATAATCGGGGCGTGAATTTTGTTTGAATGGCTTGGGCTTTGTTTGGCATAAAAATCCTGATCTTTTGTTTTGTAGATGAAAAGGTCAAGGGACGGTCTATTCCGGCTTGACGACGGAGGCGCTGATTCCGTTTTGGGACAACACAGCTTTGATTCGGTTCACTTCTTCCTGGCTTTTGAATGGTCCGAGGCGCACTCTGAATAACGCACCTTTGCCCGCAACGTTGACGGGTTTGACCGACGCTTCAAATCCCGCAAACGCCACTTTCGCTTTCATATTGTCAGCATCGGCTTCATTTTGAAATGCACCCGCCTGCAAATACAAAACTTCATTGAGTGATTTGATCGGCGCTGTTACGTCTGGCTTGGTAATTTTTGTGGCATCCTTGGCGAGGTCTTTACCCGCCGGAGGCGCGGCCTCAAGTGGCTTTTTTGGGACCGTGCTGGCAGCACTATCCTTGCCGTCTTTATCGCCCGGTAACAACTGATAAAACTCAAACCGCGGTTTGTTTGGATCACTGCCGTCGGTTTTTGTCGTTGTGGCGGGCGGAATGGGTTGTGCCGCCTTCATGGGCTGCAAAATTTCCGACGGTTTGGTTTTTTCAATAAACGGGTTGGAGGTGCGGTTGAGCCAAATCGCCACACCGAGCGCCAAAAAAATACCCATCAGCAGGCCGATGATAATGCCCGCAAACAAAGGGTTCATGCCCGGCTTGCCACCACCACCGGAACGGGGTGGTGCCTTTGGTTTGATTTCGTTTGTCATGGTTACATTTTCTCCGGCGCGGATACGCCCAGTACACCGAGGCCGTTTTTAATGACCTGCCGCACTGCCACGATCAGGGCCAAACGTGCCAATTTTAATGGCTCATCATCTATCAAAAAGCGTTCGGCATTGTAGTACGTGTGCAATTTGGCGGCGAGTTCGCCGAGATAGTTTGCCACGATGTGGGGTGACAATTCGCGGGTCGCCAGGCTGAGTGTTTCTGAAAAGTCGGCAAGGGTCCGCAGCAATTCGGACTCATAAGTGCTGCCGAGCGGCGACAGGTCCGCATTGGCCAATGTACCAACCGCGCCTCCCCATTGTTCGAGCACCCGGCAAATTCGCGCATGGGCGTACTGCACGTAATAAACCGGGTTGTCTTCGGAGTGACTTTTGGCCAGATCAATATCAAACGTCAACTGCGAATCGGATTTGCGCATGATGAAAAAATAACGGGTGGCATCGCGGCCGACCTCATCAATCAATTCACGCAGTGTCACGTAACTGCCGGCGCGTTTGGAAATTTTGACTTCCACGCCACCACGCATGACGGTAATCATTTGGTGCAATACATAATCCGGGTAACCCGCCGGTACGCCCATTTCCATGGCCTGTAAACCGGCTTTGACACGCATGAGCGAGCCGTGATGGTCCGCGCCGAGCTCGGTGATGGCACGGGTAAAACCACGTTGCCATTTGGTGACGTGATAGGCGATGTCTGGCACAAAATAAGTGTAGGTGCCGTCAGATTTGCGCATGACGCGGTCTTTGTCGTCACCGTAGTCGGTGGACTTTAACCACAGTGCGCCACCTTCTTCATAGGTGTGACCTTTGGCGATCAGATGGTTGACCGTTTTTTCGACCAAGCCCTCTGTGTAAATCGACGACTCAAGGTAATGCATGTCAAACGATACTTCGAACGCTTTCAGATCGAGGTCTTGTTCGTGCCGCAATGCCGCCACCGCGAATGCACGTACCGCATCACGATTTTGACCGAGGCTGTCGGTTGGATTTTCCTGCGCGTAACGCTCGGCGATTTCCTTGATGTAGTCGCCGCGATAACCGCCCTCGGGAAACTCACACGCCACACCTGCACGTTCGCTGAGTCTGGCGGTCACCGATGTGGCTAAATTTTCAATTTGTACACCGGCGTCGTTGTAATAAAACTCACGGCTGACGTCATATCCCTGGCTGGTAAGCAATCGTGCCAGCGAGTCGCCAATGGCGGCACCGCGGCCGTGGCCAACGTGTAGCGGGCCGGTCGGATTGGCGGAAACAAATTCAACCATGACTTTTTCGCGATTGCCAACTTCACTCGAACCAAATTGATCACCGGCGCGGGTGATGGCATCGATGATGCGGGTCTCGGCCGCGTGTGACAGCCGCACATTGATAAATCCGGGGCCGGCGATTTCGGGTGTGCCTGCAAGCAGCGCGGATGCCGGCAACGCCGCCACCATGGCCTCGGCAATGTCGCGCGGTTTTTTGCCAAGCTTTTTGGCCAGGTGTAAGGCGCTATTCACGGCGAAGTGCCCGTGTTCGGGATGTTTCGGTTTTTCGACGGCAATTTCAATCGGCGGT
The DNA here is from genome assembly GCA_043737175.1 of Burkholderiales bacterium. Taxonomy (GTDB): domain Bacteria; phylum Pseudomonadota; class Gammaproteobacteria; order Burkholderiales; family Usitatibacteraceae; genus UKL13-2. The sequence continues at coordinate 1,338 of JAYTBF010000158.1, read as the reverse complement.
GTTTCACCTTTTAGCGCCGGAAAGGCTGCAAAAAGTGCGGTTTGAAAAAGTGCAGCGACAGCGGATTTGTTATCAGGAATGGCAGACATGAGCGGCTTTAAAACGGAATCAGACATTATACCGGCTGGCTATCGGCCAGCGAGATCAAAGCGTGGCAATAAAAGTGAATGTTGTTTATTGGTGGGCATTTCGAGGCAAAATTCACTGAAAGTGGTTGTCAATAAACGACTTTTAAACTTCAATCGGGTCGACGTCGATCGCCCATTTCACCGTACGATTATTGTCGGCGCGAAGTCCTTCGAGCCAAACCGTCAAAAACTGCTGCAAGGTGGCGCGTCGATCCGACTGCACCATGAGTTGTTTGCGGGTAAAGCCAGCCTTGCGTTCCAGGGTGGAGGCAACCGGCTCCCAGACGTTGATGCCGCCCAATTGATTGTCAACAACAATGCGCTGACCACTGGTTTGTGCCCCGGCTAAAAAGGCGTCGAGTTTTTCCACATCACCCGCTTCCGCCCTGAGAAGAGCGAGATAGCTGTACGGCGGCAGGTTCATGATTTGTCGTTCGGCCAAGGTCGCCGTAACAAACTGCGGATAGTTGTGGCTGGCGACGGCTTGGTAAACGGCATGCTCCGGAAAACGCGTTTGAATCAGTACCTGCCCGGGCAATTGTGCCCGGCCGGCACGACCGGCTACTTGTGTCATTTGTTGTGCCAAACGTTCGGCGGCGCGAAAGTCGGCGGAAAAAACCGCGCCGTCGGCATTCACCACACACACCAGGGTAAGTTTTGGAAAGTCGTGGCCTTTGGCAAGCATTTGTGTGCCCACTAAAATGTCGATTTCTCCATTGGCGGCGTCCGCAAAAATTTTCTCCGCCGCCCCACGCCTACGGGTGGCATCACGATCCACCCGGGTGATGCGTGCGGTCGGCAACGCCGCCTGTAACGCGACTTCAATACGTTGGCTGCCTTGTCCGGCGGGGTGCAAATCGCTGCCGCCACAATCGCCGCAGACAACCGGTGCGCGACTTTCGGCACCGCAGTGGTGGCATTTCATTTTGTTGGCGGCGCGGTGATAGACCATACGCGCGCTGCAGCGTTTGCATTCCGGCATCCACGCGCAGCTGCCGCAGACTAACGCTGGTGCGAAACCGCGACGGTTGATAAACACCATCGCTTGTTCACCACGCAAAATGGTTTGATCGATGGCGCGGATGAGCGACTGCGTCAACCCGTCCGGTGCCTTTTCACTATCGAGATGAATGAAATTGATCTGCGGAAGCTCGGCGTTTTCGATGGCGCGTTTGCTCAGCGCCAGCCGCACAAATCGACCGCGGGCGAC
>JAYTBF010000157.1:0-4503 GCA_043737175.1 Burkholderiales bacterium | reverse complement strand
GTTCAGTTCCTAAATCGCTGTCGCGATCTAGGAAGACATCAATAATGCGAACGAATAACAATAAAATATTTTTATGAAGCGAAAATTTTTTGGAACAGATGGAATCCGCGGCTTGGTGGGAGCGGCGCCGATTACTCCGGATTTCGTATTGAAATTAGGCTATGCCGCCGGCACGGTTCTGGCGACGAATGCCCGCACCGGTAAGCCGGCAGTATTAATCGGCAAAGATACACGTGTCTCCGGCTATATGCTGGAAAGCGCGTTGGAGGCAGGTCTAGCCGCCGCCGGTTGTGATGTCTTGATGGTGGGGCCGATGCCTACTCCAGGCGTGGCCTTCCTGACGCGCGCGCTACGGTTGTCCGCAGGCGTGATGATTTCGGCTTCTCACAACCCGTTTGATGATAATGGCATCAAGTTTTTTTCCGGTGACGGAAAAAAATTGCCAGACACGGTTGAACACGCGATCGAAGCCGCCATGGATGCGCCGCTGGTGTGCAAACCTTCCGCCGAGTTGGGTAAGGCGCAACGGGTGATGGATGCGGCGGGGCGTTATCTGGAATTTTGCAAAAACACCTTTCCCGCCGATCTTGATTTGCAGGGGCTCAAAATTGTGGTGGATTGTGCACACGGCGCGGCTTACGATATCGCCCCCAAATTGTTTCGCGAGCTGGGTGCCGACGTGGTCGCAATTGGCGACGCGCCGGATGGTTTTAATATCAATCTGAACGTGGGCGCCACCAAGCCACAGGCGATGGCAGCGAAGGTAATTGAAACCGGCGCACATCTTGGCGTGGCATTGGATGGCGACGCGGATCGTTTGATCATGTGTGACGCCACCGGCAGATTATTTGACGGTGACCAGCTGTTGTATGTGGTGGTAAAGGACCGGCAGTCGCGCGGTGAACTAAAAGGTGGCGTGGTGGGCACACTCATGACCAACTTTGCATTTGAAAAACAAATGACAAAAATGGATATCGGTTTTATTCGTGCCAAGGTGGGCGATCGTTATGTTCACGAAGCCATGGTGGAGCAGGGCTGGGAATGTGGCGGTGAAAATTCCGGGCACCTGCTGTGTTTGGATAAACACTCCACCGGTGACGGCATGATTTCCGCACTGCAGGTATTGGCAGCGCTGACCAGGAATAGAACCACGCTGGCTGACTTCACCAGCGATCTGGTGATGTTTCCACAGGTGTTGATTAATATCCGCACACCTATCAAATTTGATTTTGCCCATTCGACGCCGGTGCAAATGGCGGTGGCCGAGGCGCAGCAAGAATTGGCGGGCACGGGACGGGTGTTGTTGCGTGCCTCCGGCACCGAGCCACTCATCCGGGTCATGGTCGAAGGCAGTAACGGTGTGCAGGTCACCAAATTGGCTGAAAATATTGCCAATGTCGTTCGTGCGCACGCCGAGCCGTAAACATCAATAACCACGAGCTGTTTGAGGCAATTTTGTTCCAAATGGTGCGTGGTTATTGGACTTTATTTATTGGGCGATTGCCAGTTCATGATCATCGGGTCGATTGCCATCGTCACGAAACTTAGCCGAAGCGACCGGTAATGTAATCTTCGGTTTCTTTTTTGCGCGGCTTGATAAACACCTCATCGGTAATACCGTACTCCACCAAGTCACCCAGATACATATAGGCAGTGTAGTCCGACACCCGCGCCGCTTGTTGCATATTGTGGGTGACGATGGCAATGGTGTAGTCGGTTTTGAGTTCGTGTAATAACTCTTCGATTTTTGCCGTGGAAATCGGATCGAGCGCCGAGGTCGGCTCATCCAGCAACACCACCTCGGGTTTAACCGACACCGCGCGCGCGATACACAAGCGCTGTTGCTGGCCACCGGAAAGTGACAGGCCGCTTTGTTTCAGTTTGTCTTTCACCTCGCCCCAAATCGCCGCCTTGTTCAGCGCCCACTCTACCCGCTCATCCATCTCGGCGCGGGTCAGTGATTCATACAACTTCACACCAAAGGCAATGTTCTCGTAAATGGACATCGGGAAGGGTGTTGGTTTTTGGAACACCATGCCGACCTTGGCACGCAATAAATTGACGTCCTGTGACTTGTCGAGAATATTGCGGCCGTTCATCAAAATTTCGCCCTCGGCGCGTTGACCCGGATACAGGTCGTACATTCGATTCAGCGTGCGCAGCAGAGTTGATTTGCCGCAGCCCGACGGGCCGATAAACGCGGTAATGCGCCGATCCAAAATATCCAGATTGATATCCTTCAAGCCTTGAAAACCGCCGTAGAAAAAATTTAAATTTTTAACGGAAATTTTTGGTACCGCTTGGTCGGCGACATGTCGGTTTGGTTCGGTGTAGGGGGAGACGGCATTCATATGGTTCTCAAAATTAGTTGGAACGCTGGCGGAATACCACGCGCGTAATGATGTTGATGGCCAAGACCGTGAATGTAATCAACATGGCGCCGGCCCAGGCGAGGGCGACCCAATTTTCAAATGGACTGAGGGCAAATTGATAAATCACCACCGGCAAATTCGCCATCGGTGCATTCAGGTCCGATGACCAAAACTGATTGTTCAACGCCGTGAACAACAGCGGTGCGGTTTCGCCGCTGATGCGGGCCAACGCCAGTAAAATACCGGTGATGACACCGCTGCGCACCGCCCGCAGGGCGATCATGGTGACAATTTTCCATTGTGGTGCACCGAGTGCGGCGGCGGCTTCGCGCATGCTCGCGGGAACCAGCATCAGCATGGTTTCGGTGGTTCGCACCACGACCGGTATCGCGATAATGGCCAATGCAATCGCACCCGCCCACGCCGAGAAGTGTTTTACCTGCGCGACGTAAACGGTATAAACAAACAAGCCGATGATGATTGACGGCGCCGACAACAAAATGTCGTTTACAAATCGTGTGGTCGGTGCCACCCAGCCCCGGCTGCCAAATTCGGCAAGATAAATGCCGGCAAAAATGCCGATCGGCGTGGCGATTAATGTGCCAATGGAAACCATGACCAGGCTGCCGAATATGGCATTGGCCAAGCCCCCCATGCTGCCCGGGGGCGGCGTGGTCTGGGTAAAGACAGCCAAATTCATGCCGCCAATGCCTTTGACAAACAGCACCGTCAAAATCCACAACAAAAAAATCATACCAAAGGCCATGGCCGCCATCGCCAGACCCAGCGCCAGACGGTTCACAAACAGACGACGTTGATAGATCGCGCGCTTGGTTGTCATGTCCGTGCCCCTTCACCCTTCGACAGTTGCATCAACATCAACTTCGCCAGCGCCAACACCACAAAGGTAATCACAAACAGAATCAATCCCACAGCGATCAAGGCGGAAACATGTTCACCCGGACTCGCCTCGGCAAATTCGTTGGCGATAGTAGAGGCGATAGACGCGCCCGGCTCGTATAGTGATGCGGCAATCTTGGGGGTATTGCCAATGACGAATGTAACGGCCATGGTTTCGCCGAGTGCCCGCCCCAGTCCCAACATGGTGCCGCCGACCACGCCGGCTTTGGTGTAGGGTAAAACAATATTGCGCACCACTTCCCAGGTGGTGGCACCCAATCCGTAAGCGGATTCTTTCAACACACTCGGCACAATTTCAAACACGTCGCGCATGACCGAGGCGATAAATGGGATCACCATGATCGCCAGAATAATGCCCGCGGTGAGCATACCAATGCCCATCGGCGCGCCTTGGAACAGTGCGCCGATATAAGGCACGTCGCCCAAATATTTCGTTAGCAGCGGCTGCACATATTCGGCAAACAAGGGCGCAAAAACAAACAGGCCCCACATGCCGTAAATAATCGATGGAATGGCTGCGAGCAATTCCACCGCCGTGCCGAGTGGACGCTTCAGCCAGATTGGGCAAAGTTCGGTGAGGAATATGGCGATGCCCAAGCTGACGGGGAACGCGATCACCAAGGCAATGAGCGATGTAACCAGCGTGCCGTAAATCGCGTTGGCGGCACCAAATTCTTCGGTGACCGGATTCCACGCCGTGCTGGTAAAAAATCCGAGTCCATACGATTCGAAAACCGGCAAAGAGCCCCACAATAACGAGCCGATAATCCCACCAAGCAACAACAGCACAAACAACGCAAACGTCAATGTCATCTTGCGAAAGATGATGTCCTGAATCCGCTGGCTGGCGGCGCGTTTGGCGAGCTTGGCTTGTTGTTCTTCTTTTGACACGGGGGGATCTTTCAAATGCGTGGCAGGTAATGTTCGACGACAACAATTGGCTTGCGGCTATTTTAACGTGCCGGACGGCGCGACTGAAACGTTGGCCAAATTCAATCGGCCAAAAACAATACGGCCGCGAGCCATGTCATTGGCGCGGCCGCTAATACAGGCTCAAACTCTATTTCCAGATTGCATTTCCGCCCGGCCCTTTGACATCCGTTTTCCACAGTGCCCGAATTTGTGTTTTGACCGCTGCCGGCATCGGCACATAATCCATTTCGGCGGCGGACTTGTCACCGTTGGTGAAGGCCCAGTCGAAGAACTTCAT
>JAYTBF010000156.1:0-4512 GCA_043737175.1 Burkholderiales bacterium | reverse complement strand
TGGTTTACGAACGGCTGCTGCAACCCGGAAAAAACATGGTGCCGACGGCCTGGCTGGCGACTTCATGGAAGGTTGTTAACCCTACCACCCGGGTGATGACACTCCGTAAGGGTGTGAAATTTCACGACGGCTCGATCATGACTGCGGATGACGTGGTGTTTTCGTTCGAGCGCGCCGCCAAATCCAAACAATTCAAGACCTACACATCCTCGGCCGGCGTCGCCAGAAAAATTGACGGCCACACGGTTGAATTTACCACCGCCGCACCCAATCCATCGGCGCTGGCTTCGATTGCCGAAGTGCCCATCATGAGCAAGAAGTGGGCGGAAAATAACAACGCCGTGAACGCGCAAGACTTTACCGCCAAGGACGTGCCGTTTGCGTCACGCAACGCCATGGGCACGGGCCCGTTTATTCTGGTGTCCTACCAACCGGGAATAAAAACGACCCACAAGAAGAATCCAGACTGGTGGGGCATCAAGGACGGACGTTTTGAGGGCAATATTGATTCGATTGAATACCGCCCCATTACCAGTGATGCCACCAGAATGGCGGCGTTGATGTCCGGCGAAATTGACTTTGTACCGGATCCCTCCCTGCAGGATATTGCCCGTCTGCGGGCCGATCGAAATCTCAAAGTCTGGGATGGTGATGAAGCACGCATTATTTCAATTGCGCTCGATCAGGCGCGTGATGAATTGTTGTTCGCCGACGTGAAAGGCAAAAACCCATTCAAAGATCGCAAGGTTCGGCTGGCCATGTATCAAGCCATCGATATCGACGCCATCCGCACACAAGTCATGCGTGGTCTAGCCACACCAACAGGCATTGCCACGCCCAACCCCAAGGTGGAAGGTTTTCCTGCCGCATTGGAAAAACGCCACGCTTACGACGTCGCGGCTGCCGTGCGCCTGCTCACTGAGGCGGGCTACCCGAAGGGTTTCGGCTTCACACTACACTGCCCGAATGATCGTTATGTAAACGACGAAAAAATTTGTATCGCACTGGCCGGCATGTGGGCGCGTATTGGTCTGACGGTGAAGGTCGATGCCATGCCCAAAGCGCAGTATTTTGCCCGCACACCGAAAAAAGAATTTTCAGCATGTATGCAGGGCTGGGGAGACATTACCGGCGACCCGATGTTTACTATGAAACCGCTTTTCCATAGCCTCAATGACAAGGGTGCGGGTGACACCAACTATGGCAATTTCAAAAATATCGAAGTCGATGATTTAATCGACCGCGCCAATATGGAAATGGACGCAAAAAAACGTCAATTGATGCTCAACAAAGTGGTCGAAATCATCCAAAGTGAAGTTTTGGTCATTCCGCTACACCGTCAGGTCATCCCGTGGGTCACGCGCGCGAATGTGTCGTTGGTGCATCGCACGGATAACAAATTTGCACCGTTATGGATTCGGGTCAAATAAAAAGCCAATCCAGTGGCAACCACAGATAAACACAGATGGGAATAACCTTGACTTGAAAATTTCCGACCTTTCTGTGAATTCGGCGATAACGGAATTCATGGAAATACCCGCACGAGGTCTGTTGGTTTTATCTGTGTGCATCTGTGTGCATCTGTGGTTCCTGATTTTTTGTCAAAACTTTCAACCGGCATAGAAAGCACCACACCATGGCAATGACCTACTTATGGGCCGGCTTTTTTATTGTCGGCTTTTTGGCCGCACTCGCGCAGTGGCTTTTTTTTGGTGATGTCGAAGTATTCAAGAAAATAGTCGACGGAACATTCGACTCCGCCAAAGTCGGCGTGATGGAAATCGCCCTGCCACTGGCCGGAGTAATGACCTTGTGGTTGGGCATTTTGAATGTCGGTGAAAAAGCCGGATTCATCAAAGCCATCGCCAAAATCATTTCACCGTTTTTCTCCCGCATTTTTCCGAGTGTGCCCAAGGATCATCCGGCGACCGGTCACATGGTGATGAATTTTTCCGCCAACTTTCTGGGCCTGGACAATGCCGCCACCCCGTTTGGACTCAAGGCCATGGAAAGCCTGCAAAGCATCAACCCAAACAAGGACGTGGCGAGTGATGCACAAATCATGTTTTTGGTTTTACAAACCGCCGGCCTGACGCTGATCCCGTTGACGGTGATGGCGCAACGCGCCATTCTCGGCGCAGCCGACCCGTCGGACATTTTTATCCCGACGTTGATTGCCACTTATGCAGGCACCTTTGTCGCCTTTATGGCACTGGCAATCAAACAGCGCATCAACATTCTTGACTCGGTCATTTTGTTGTGGCTGGGCGGCATGACGTCGATTGTCTTGGGCATTGTTTGGTATTTCAGCAATTATTTGACCCGGGCAGAAATTCAAACAGTCTCGAAAGTGGCCAGCAACTTTATTTTGCTCGGCATCATTGTTTTGTTTCTGGTGGGCGGACTACGCAAAAAAATAAATGTGTACGACGCCTTTATTGAAGGTGCCAAAGGCGGCATTCAAGTTTCACTGATGATCATCCCCTACTTGGTAGGTATGTTGGTGGCGATCAGCGTATTGCGAAATTCCGGTGTGCTTGGATTTATTGTCAGCGGATTCGCCTGGGTATTCACACAAATGGGATTCAACACCGATTTCACTCCCGGCTTACCGACAGCACTGATGAAATCGGTCAGTGGCAGTGGCGCACGAGCGATGATGATCGACGCCATGAAAACGTTTGGTGTCGACTCTTTTGTCGGCCGTCTGGTGAGCATATTGCAGGGATCGTCCGACACCACGCTGTACATCATCGCGCTCTATTTTGGCTCGGTCGGCATCAACAAGATTCGATACGCACTGTGGTTTGGTTTACTCGCGGATCTCGCCGGGGTGACGGCGGCGATCTGGGTGGCGTATTTGTTTTTCCATTGATTTGAAGTGGTGGGCACGCTTTGCTTTGCCGACCCCAAAATCTTTTTTTCGCTTGACGAGCGTAGTTAGCTAGACTAGACTAACCCTACTTTTGGGGAGGTCGTCATGCAATCAGTCAATATGTTAGAAGCCAAATCCACTTTGTCGCGGTTGGTTGAGTCAATTGAACAAGGAACGGTGAGTGAAATTGTTATCGCGCGCAACGGCCGGCCGGCCGCCAAGTTGGTCGCTTTTGATGCACCGACCGGCACACGCATCGGAGTAGCGCGTGGCCTGTTTGTGGTGCCCGATTCGATTGACACGCATAACGCGGATGTCGCCGTGCTCTTTCTTGGCACATCTGGCACCAAGTCCGGAACCAAACCATGAATTTGTTACTGGATACGCATGTTGCGCTTTGGGCGATTACCGATAGCGTAAAGCTATCGGTTGACGCACGCGAGTTGATCAGTTCGCCCAAAACAACCGTCTGGATTAGTGCCGCGAGTATTTTGGAAATTGCGATTAAACATGGATTGGGACGCGGCGACATGCCGGTGTCAGCGTCTGATGCGAATCGTCATTTCGTGGCGTCTGGCTATCGATTCATCGCCATTGAGGCAGAACATGCGGCTGCGGTCGAAACCTTGCCGCCATTGCATCAAGATCCATTCGACCGCATTTTGATTGCGCAAGCGCTCACCGAACCGCTCAGGTTGATGACGCATGATGAGTTGGTTGCACGTTACAGCGATACAGTCATTCGGGTTTAAGGTGGTGCGGGAATAGCGATATTGCGTTCGTGGGCACGCGTTGCTTTGCCCTCCGTAAGAAAAAATTGTCGTTATTCGAATTGTGTCTGCATCCTGTAGGGTGGGCAAAGGCCGAAGGCCGTGCCCATGCAACTGCCTATCGCTCGTATTTCACACTCAGTACAACCGAGGTCTGCGTACGCTCCACGCCTTCATAACGACCGATGGTGTCGAGCGCCTCATCCAACTCACTGGTGGTATCGGCCTGCAATACAACCAAAGCGTCGTACTCGCCGGACAGCGCGTAAATGCCGCTGACACTCGGCATTTTTTTCAGCTTTGAATATAAACCCTCGGCTTTTTTGGCATCAATGCGCACCAAGGTGTGGGCGGTGACCCGGCTACGCGCGTAATTTGGATCCAGCCGGACGGTGTAACCCTCGATCACCCCGCCTTCTTCCAGTCGACGTAATCGTTCCTGCACGGTGGCACGGGCGAGGCCGAGTTGGCGCGCCAAGTCGGCCACGCTGGCGCGGGCATTTTGGCGCAGTAACGCTAGTAGTTTGCTCTCGGCAGAGGTGAGGTTTTGCAAGGATTTTGACATATTGTCATATTACCCCATCATTTTGCAAAATGAAATACGAACAATTGCGCAAATTGCAGCTAAAAAAAAACGGCCGGGGGGCGTAAATTGGAGAACTAACAGTTTGTTGAAATTCGATGTGCGCCAATGAATGCAGCGAAGTAATTGTTGTCCCGAACAGTCCTCCCCTTTGAAAAAGGGGAGTTAGAGGGGATTTTCGGTGTTTAACACCAAGGTAACCGCTTAAATCCCCCTCAATCCCCCTTTTTCAAAGGGGGAAGCAGCAGCTCCAGCACCTGTAATTTGAACAGCATCAAATTTCA
>JAYTBF010000155.1:0-10696 GCA_043737175.1 Burkholderiales bacterium | reverse complement strand
GAACGTGGCTTAAAACTATCCGGTGGCGAAAAGCAGCGTGTCGCCATTGCCCGCACATTATTAAAAAATCCCGCCATCATGATTTTTGACGAGGCCACCTCCGCGCTCGATTCCGCCACCGAAAAATTAATCCAGGTCGAGTTGCGCGAAATCGCCCGCAATCGTACCACCTTGGTGATCGCGCATCGGTTGTCGACGATCATCGATGCCGATGAAATCCTGGTGTTGGATCATGGTCGCATTGTTGAGCGCGGCAATTTTTTGACCTTGCTTGCGGCCAATGGCAAATTTGCGGAAATGTGGCGTTTGCAGCAGCAACAAGCGACGCGCGGTGAAATCAGCGATTCGCCCCAGCCCGGCTGAAGGCGGTAATGAAGTGCCCGACGGTGAGGCTATTTCAAAAAATTCAGAATGGCATCGCGCGTTTGTTCGGGTGCATCCAGCATGACGGCGTGGCCGGCGTTGCCAATGGCCACTAATTTGCAGTTGGGAATTTTGTTGCAGAGACCTTCGCCTGCTATTGCCGGCGTCATTTTGTCGGCTGCGCCGATGAGGACGATGGCGGGAGCCGAAATGTCGGCGAATGCCTCATCGTTCATTTGAAATTGTTTGCACGCGTTGAGATCGTTGGCCAATACGCCGGGACGAGATGCAGCCAATAGCGCTCGTGTTTGTTGCATGACTGCAGTGGGAGGCGGAAAGGAGCCATCTGCATTGCGTGCGGTGAAATGACTCCAACGTGTCACCAAATCAAACGCTTCTTCTGGTTGGTCGCGCGCCGTCGCCAACAGGGCATCGGCTACCGGCATCGGCATCGCAGACCCAATCAACACAAATTTGCTGACGCGGTCTGGAAAACGTGCCGCGCAATCGAGTGCCACCAGACTGCCCATGCTGTGTCCGACCAGAACAGCCTGACTGATGGCGGCATTGTCCAAGAGATCAATGATCCAGTCGGCGTAAGCACTAACACTGGATTTCGCCGACTCAAACGTCTTGCCGTGGCCGGGAAGGTCAACGGCGAGTGTATTCATGTTCGACAGGTTGAGTGAATCAATCAGCCCAATCCACACTTGGTGATCATTGGCGGCACCGTGGATGAACAAAACGGTCGATTTGCTGCTTTCAAAGCCGGTTTTACCGGTGTAAACGTAGGCGGGCTGGTGCTGAACAAGAATATTCATCTGGATGTCGTCGATAAATGAGACAGTTGCGTTGCTAATAAGAGAATTTACCTTAAGTGTTGCGTGAATCAGCAAGATTTGTTAAGGTTCGCCTTCCGTTGCCGTTAGTCCTTGTATGAAAGTCCCTCAAGCCCGCCTATGAATCCTCGACCGACGTTGCTTTTCCAATACAAAGTCGCCGCGCTTTTGATCGCAGGTGGGTTCGCTGGTATCTGCGCGAGTGCGTCCGCCATTGCCGCCGAGCCGGGCAAATCCGCGCCACGCGCCAAGGTGGTAAAAGTTAAATCAGCTGGCGTTGCCGATCTGACCAAGGATGGCAATCCAAATCTGTTATCACACGCCGTGATGGTCTATGACCAAACGACCGGCCGACCACTGTTTAGCAAAAATGCCGATCAAGCAGTGCCGATTGCCTCCATTACCAAATTGATGACATCGATGGTGGTGCTCGATGCCAAACTGAGTCTGGATGAACCGGTAGTGATTGATACCGCCGATATTGATGTGGTCAAGAACTCACGCTCACGCTTGCCTGTTGGTACCGCCTTTCGCCGCGAAGATCTCATGCGTTTGGCGTTGATGGCGTCGGACAATCGTGCGGCGGCAGCGCTGGGTCGGTCATATCCCGGTGGTACCGGGGCGTTTGTATTGGCAATGAATGCCAAAGCCAGTGCGCTTGGATTGATCAATACCCATTTTTCTGATTCAACCGGGTTGTCGCCCTTAAACGTGGCCAGCCCGCAAGATCTCGCCGTAATGGTCGCCGAATCGTCCACATACGCTCTAATCCGCGAATTTTCCACGGCACCGGAGCTGTATGTGACCTTGCCGAATACAACCCGGCAGCTTGGATTTAATAACACCAACGCGCTCGTCAAGAGCCAAGGCTGGAATATTGGCGTATCGAAGACCGGATTTATCAATGAAGCGGGCAAGTGTTTGGTCATGCAAGCGATGATCGGCAACAACCCGGTCATCATTGTCTTGATGGATTCGTTGGGAAAGCTGACCCGTATCGGCGACGCCAATCGTATCAAGAAGTGGATCGAGTCCGGCAAGATGGCCACCTCTGGCCAGCCAGCCACTTCCGTGCCGACTGTCGGCAAAGTGGCCGCCAAAACGATCTAGAGGCGTTTCCGGCGGGTTTGCCACTTGATATCGGTTAATTCCCTTAGTCGCCGCATGCGCTAACATTCAGCGTATGAAAGTTGGTCTCTTTGTTACCTGCCTGGTTGATCTGGTCCGCCCAAACATTGGTTTCGCGGCGTTAAAACTATTGGCAGACGCCGGCTGCGAAGTTGTTGTTCCGGCCACACAAACCTGTTGTGGGCAGCCCGGTTATAACTCGGGAGCACGAGAGGTGGCCAAGGTGCTTGCCCGCAAGGTGCTGGCAGAGTTCCGCGATTGTGATTACATTGTGGCCCCGTCCGGCTCCTGCTCCGGGCAAATGAAAGTGCACGCCGTTGAAGATTTGTTCAAGGGCGAGCCAGACGAGGCTGACTTTCGCGCGCTCGGCGCAAAGTGGTATGAGTTATCCGACTTTCTGACGACGGTTTTAAAGGTGACACTGCCGTTGCAAACCCCGTCAAACGTCACTTATCACGACTCGTGTGCGGGTTTACGCGAGCTCGATATCAAATCGCAACCGCGGATGTTGCTTTCGCAGGTGGGGGCAACCATCACAGAAATGGCCGATTGTGAAAAGTGCTGCGGTTTTGGTGGCACTTTTTCGATCAAGCTCGGCGATATATCAACCCGTATGGCGGAAAATAAATGCGCCAATATTCGAGCGTCCGGCAGCCATGCAGTTGTCGGCGGCGACTTGGGTTGTTTGCTGAATATTGAGGGTCGGTTGCGCCGTACCGGCGACACCGATACCAAGGTCTATCACTTCGCCGAGATTCTCGCCGGCATGGCGGACAAGCCATGAAAATCACCAGCATGCACTTCAAGGAAACCGCATCGTTGAAGTTGAACGACGCGGTGTTGCAAACGGTGATGAAAAAAGCCAAGGGCAAGTTTGTTGATGGCCGCGCGGCGGCGGTGAAAGAAATTGATGTTTGGCAGGACATTCGCACCCACGCAGCCGCGTTGCGCGATCGGGTCATCAATAACCTGGACGCTTACCTGATCGAGTTTGAAAAAAATGCCACCGCACGCGGCGCAGTGGTGCACTGGGCGGAAACCGCCGAGCAGGCGAATGCAATTATTGTCAATATTGCCGTCACCCGTGCGGTGAAAATTGTCACCAAATCCAAATCCATGGTGAGTGAAGAAATCGCACTCAATGATGCCCTCGAGGCCGCCGCCATTGAGGTGGTCGAAACCGATCTGGGCGAATACATTTTGCAACTGGCCAAACAGCCGCCGTCGCATATTGTTGCGCCCGCCGTGCACATATCCAAGGAGCAAGTGGCGGATTTGTTTGTCGCTGCGCACGGTCGGCCACGATTGACCGATATCGACGCCATGACCCGTGAGGCGCGCGAGATGCTGCGAGACAAATTTCTCAACGCAGACATGGGCGTGTCGGGTGCCAATTTTGTGATTGCGGAAACCGGCACGACCCTGACTGTCACCAATGAAGGCAATGCGGATTTGGTCACGACTGTGCCGCGCATTCATGTGGTGGTAACCGGAATCGAAAAAGTCATTGCCACGCTGGAAGATTTTGCGACGCTGATGCGACTGTTGCCGCGCTCCGCGACCGGGCAAAGTGCCGCCAATTATTTGACCCTGACCACCGGCATCAAGGCGCCCGCTGAACTGGATGGCCCGGAAGAAATGCACATCGTGTTGATCGATGCCGGACGCACCAATTTGGTCGGCAGTGACATGAAAGAAATGCTGCGTTGTATCCGCTGCGGTGCGTGTATGAATCATTGTCCGGTCTATCAAAACATTGGTGGGCATGCTTACGGATGGGTATACCCAGGGCCGATGGGATCGGTGTTGACGCCGAGTTATATCGGTATTGAAAACGCCGGTGACCTTCCCAATGCGGCCACGTTTTGTGGTGAGTGCCAGGTGGTATGCCCGGTAAAAATTCCCCTGCCGGATTTGATGCGTAAGTGGCGGGAACGTCAATTTGATCAAGCCTTAAGGCCATGGAGCGAACGTTTTGCCATTCATGTTTGGAGCGCATTTGCCACCCGGCCGGCGCTGTATGCATTCAGCACCAAAGTCGCGGCAAAAGTGGGGTCGTGGTGGGGCGGTGATAAAAGACTAATTTCCTGGTTGCCCGGACTGGACGGTTGGACCGATGGGCGCGATATGCCAGCGCCGGCGGGCAACACGTTTCGCGACCTGTATGCGGCCCGGGTCAAGCAAAATCGCCCGGCGGATAAACAACCATGAGCGCACGCGAAAATATTTTGCATCGCATCCGCCAGCAAAGCGGGCGCAGTGGCGGCACCACCGACGCGGAAATGGCGTCGGTGCGCGCGCATATCGCCCGTCGGGAGTCGGGACCGTTGCCGTCTATTGCCCATGAAAATTCGTTGGAACGGTTTATCAGTGAAAGTGCGCGCCTGAAATCAACGGTTGAACAATTGCAAAGTATTGACGATGTACCACCAGCAGTGGCGCGCTATTTGCAGCAAAACAGTCTGGAAACATCCGTGGTTGGCTGGCCTTCCTTGTCAATTCTTGATTGGGCAGCTGCGGGTGTTCACTATCAAAATCGGCTGGCTGCAGCGAACGACATGGTTGGTGTGACCGATTGTTTTTGTGCGATTGGCGAAACCGGTACGCTGATGTTGTTGTCTTCGCCGACCACCCCAAAGTTGCATGCGTTATTGCCGGAAACGCATATTTGTATTGTGTCGAAATCCCGCTTGGTCGCCACCATGGAGGCGGCGTTTCAATTGTTACGTTTGGAGCGAGGTGTGTTGCCACGCGCAACTTTTTTGGTTTCCGGCCCGTCGCGAACAGCCGATATTGAACAAACCATCGTGATCGGGGCGCATGGCCCATATCGCGTGCATATTTTGCTGGTGCCTTAAACAATTTGCTCTGGCATGAACGGCGCGACAAGCAGCGGAAATGTATAGTTGGCGACACAGAAATATTGCAGCGCCGCAAAACCCGTTATTGATCCCCCGATGGGGTGATGTTGCGGCGCAGCATTCGAAAGCAGAAGATATTGATTGTCACAGCGAGTATCAAATGACATGACTTTTAGTTGCAATGATGGATGTGGTTTTGCTTGCGATTCAATGCGTGGCGCATTACCATCGTAGGTTCAGTTGAACGTAGTTTGGTAGCAGAAGTTTTCATTAGATGTGCATCACAGTGCACCCTCCATGCAGTAGAAAATTCAAATACGAGGAAAAATATGACACAACAATCACAGCCAACACGTCGCAAATTCTTGGCCGGTTCCGCCGCTGCCGGTGGTGCCGCTATTACCGGTTTCCCGATGATCGCCAAGGCGCAAACTGTCAGCCTGCGTTTCCAGTCCACATGGCCGGCAAAGGATATTTTTCATGAGTACGCCAATGACTTCGCCAAGAAGGTGAATGACATGGCCGGTGGCCGTCTCAAAATTGAAGTACTGCCGGCCGGTTCGGTGGTCAAGGCATTTGATCTACTCGACGCGGTATCCAAGGGCACGCTCGACGGCGGCCATGGTGTGGTCGCCTACTGGTACGGAAAACAACAAGCACTTGCGCTTTGGGGTTCTGGTCCGGCATGGGGTATGGATGCCAATATGGTCCTCGCCTGGCACAACTATGGCGGCGGCAAACAATTGCTCGACGAAATTTACAAAGGCTTGAATTTGGATGTGCAGTCATTCATTTATGCGCCGATGCCGACCCAGCCGTTCGGTTGGTTTAAGAAGCCGGTCACAAAAGCTTCCGACCTGAAAGGTGTCAAATTCCGCACCGTCGGTCTGGCCGTTGATATATACAACGACATGGGTGCGGCAGTAAATCCGTTGCCAGGTGGTGAAATTGTTTCGGCGCTCGATCGTGGCCTGCTTGATGCGGCTGAATTCAACAACGCCAGTTCTGATCGTCTGCTTGGATTCCCGGATGTGGCGAAAAACTGTATGTTGCAGAGTTTTCACCAGGCGTCGGAAAATTTTGAGATTTTGTTCAACAAGAAAAAATACGACGGGCTTTCAACTGAGCTCAAGTCGATCATCGATTACGCGGTGCAGGCAGCTTCGGCAGATATGTCGTGGAAGGCCATTGATCGTTATTCGACCGACTATGCAGAGATGAAGGCAAAACAAGGCGTGAAGTTTTACAAGACGCCGGATGCGATTCTGCAAGCACAGTTAAAGAGCTGGGACAAAATCGTTGCCGCCAAGGAAGCCTCCAACCCAACCTTCAAGAAGGTAAATGATTCGATGAAGGCCTTCGCCGAGCGCGCTTGCGCATGGCAAAACGACACCTTGGTTGACTATAAAATGGCGTATAACCATTTCTTCCGCGCCAAGAAGAGCTAGGCATTCGTTGTGGTTAGAAACGGCGGCGAATTTCGCCGCCGTTTTTATTGGTGAAATTTGGATTATTTTGTGTTGGCAGCCGGGAGTGACGCGTGCAAAAAATATTGATTGGTATTGACAAGTTTTCAACCTGGTTTGGACATGTCTGTTCATGGAGCGTGGTGGTTTTGACCGTGCTCATCGGCTGGGAAGTGTTCTCCCGCTATGTTCTGAATACACCGCACGGTTGGGTACTTGATGCCCAGATCATGCTCTATGGTGTTTTGTTCATGATGGCCGGTGCCTACACCCTGTCAAAAAACGGTCACGTGCGTGGTGATGTGTTGTACGGTTTTTTTCGTCCGCGCACACAGGCAACACTTGATCTCATTCTCTATTTTGTTTTTTTCCTGCCGGGCGTGTTGGCGTTGACCTACGCCGGCTGGACATTTTTTAACGACTCGTTAAAGATAAACGAACAGACATTTAATGCCGATCCGTTGCCGCTTTATCCATTCAAATTCATCATTCCATTGGCGGGCGGATTGTTGTTGCTGCAAGGCGTTGTGGAAATTATCCGCTGTGTGATTTGTATTCGAGTCGGCGCATGGCCATCGCGTATTGAGGACGTTGAGGAAGTCGACGTCGAAAAACTCAAAGAAATGGTGCACGTGAAAGACGAGGATATTGCTGACCTCGACAAATATGTAATCGCCGCCGGAGAAAGAAAATGATTCGCAAAGAACTCTGGTTCGGCTTTGGCCTGATGGCCATTATTTTGGCTGTTGTCGTGGTGTTTATGCCGTGGTCCAATCTTACCAACGGCCATTTGGGCTTGTTGATGTTGGGGCTGGTGGTGGTGGCCATCATGCTTGGTTTTCCGACTGCCTTTACGCTGATGGGCATGGGCATGATGTTTGCCTTCTTTGCATATTGGTCGCGCAGCAACGGCCATTCGGAATTGGCGTTGCAGCAAACGCTTGACCTGATGGTGCAAAGCACCTTTGGCGTGATGCGCAACGATGTGCTCATTTCGATCCCGTTGTTCGTATTTATGGGTTATTTGGTTGAGCGTGCCAATCTGGTGACCAAATTATTTAAGTCGCTGCATCTGGCATTGGCAAGTGTGCCCGGCTCACTCGCAGTCGCCACGCTGGTGACCTGTGCAATTTTCGCCACCGCCACCGGAATTGTTGGCGCGGTTGTCACCTTGATGGGCTTGTTGGCACTGCCGGCGATGTTGCGAGCCGGTTATGATGTACGACTGTCCGCCGGCGTGATTACCGCGGGTGGCTGTCTCGGCATTCTGATTCCACCGTCGGTGATGCTGATTGTGTATGGTGCCACTGCCGGTGTCTCCGTTCCACAATTGTATGCGGGTGCGTTTTTTCCGGGGTTGATGCTGGCCGGGCTTTACTGCGTATATGTCATGATTTTGTCAAAGTGGAAGCCGCATTTGGCCCCGCCACTGCCAGAAAGTGAACGGGTCATTACGTTGCCCGCGGCCAATCAGCAAATCAACGACACCATTGGCCGACATGCATTGCCATCGTTGTTGATGGCACTCAAGGGCACCCGCAACGCTGAAATTTCGACAAAGGTCATTCTCAAAGAATTGGCTGTGACGCTTGCCCCGTTGTTGGTATTTTTGGTCATCATGGGGCTGACTTGGAATTCACTTACGCGGCCGGATGTGGTGCAGGACCTGAGTGGCTTGCAGGAAATGGGCGCGGCGAATAAGGGTGACGCATCCGTTTCATCGTCGAGCGGGCTAATGGAACCACCGGGCAGCGAAGCGAAGGAGCCAGCGTCCGGCGGCGTTCAAGAACCGCCCGGAAGTGAAGCGCCTGCTGTCCCTGAAAAAAAGGTGCTGGTAACGGAATCAGCCAAAACGCCGTTGGCACACGACGACTTTCATCGCGATCCGACGCCACCTGCATTTTGGTACGTATTCGGAATTGGTCTGACCATGCTGGCTGCGCTCTATCTGTTGATGACCTTTGCACGTCTCGAAGTCTTTAAGATGCTGCTGACGTCTTTTTTCCCGTTGTCCGTCATGATTTTGGCGGTGCTCGGAACCATCCTGTTTGGTTTGGCGACACCGACAGAGGCGGCGGCCGTGGGTTCGCTGGGGGGCTTCATTCTGGCCTCGGTGTATTTGCTGCTGACGCAGCCGCGTGAAAATATAATTCGTGCAGCCAAAATTTGGGTGCCACTTTGGTTGGTGTTTATGGTGTCCGTTGTCTGGCTCATCTTGTACAAAGCCGAAGTGGTGATGGTTTCGCCGACCTTGTGGGTGGGCTGGATATCGATGGGCGCATTGGCGATTTGGGCGGTGATCGCCATGGTTCAGGCCAAGATGGTGAATACCGTACGCGAATCAACCTACCTCACGGCAAAAACATCGGCGATGGTGTGCTGGTTGTTTGTCGGCTCATCAATTTTTTCTGCGGCATTTGCGTTGCTCGGTGGACAAAATATTGTTGAAACCTGGGTGCTGTCGCTTGGATTGACGCCGTTGCAGTTTATGTTGCTGGCACAGTTCATCATTTTTGTGTTGGGCTGGCCGTTGGAGTGGACCGAGATCATCGTGATCTTTATGCCGATCTTTATTCCGCTGCTGCCAAAGTTTGGCATCGACCCGTTGTTTTTCGGACTGTTGGTCGCGCTGAATTTGCAGACCGCGTTCCTGTCACCGCCGGTGGCCATGGCGGCGTTTTATTTGAAGGGCGTCTCGCCGCCTCATGTGACGCTTAATCAGATATTCGCGGGCATGATGCCGTTTATGGGTATTCAAGTGTTTGCGATTTTCATTCTTTACGTGTTTCCGCAAATTGGCTTGTGGTTGCCGAACCTGTTGTACAAATAGAGTTATTCAGGACGGGTTTCCCGCCCGAATAACTCGCCGCGCCCAAACGGACGCCACACCGGTTGGTGTGGTGCCGTTTAGCTTGGCGTGGACGTGGTCAACTCTTCACTTATGAAATCCAAAATTCTGATTACCCGGCAGGTGTTCGCCGAAACCGTTGCCGCACTCGCGCAACAATTCGACGTGGATCACAACGTCAGCGACGAAATATTGAGCCCTGATGCTTTGCGCGCGCGTGCGCATGGGTGTGATGGCGTCATGACCTGCCTGTCCGAAAAAATTGACGCGGACTTTTTTGACGCTTGTCCAACGGTAAAAGTCGTTTCTAACATCGCGGTTGGTTACAACAATATCGATCTTGCTGAGGCCAGCAAACGCGGTGTGAAAATCACCAACACACCCGGCGTGTTGGACGACACCACGGCGGATCTGACCTTTGCATTGCTGATGGCAACCGCACGGCGTATTACGGAAACAGAAGCACGATTGCGTCGAGGTGAATGGAAAAAAGGCTTTGCGCTCGAGCAATGGCTTGGCTGCGATATTCATCATGCCACTCTTGGCATCATCGGCATGGGACGCATTGGTCAAACCATTGCCAAACGGGCGCTTGGTTTCGAGATGCAAACGCTTTATTACAATCGCACACGACTCGATGCGGACAAAGAATCGGTACTCAACGCGCGTTATGTCAGCCAGGCTGAATTGTTGGCAAAAAGTGATTTTGTGGTGGTGATGGTGCCGTATTCAAAAGATACCCATCATATGATTGGTGCCGCAGAGCTTGCCTTGATGAAACCGTCGGCGATTTTTATCAACAGTGCGCGCGGCGGGGTGACCGACGATGTTGCGTTGATTCAGGCATTGAAAGAAAAACGCATTGCCGGTGCGGGTCTGGATGTGTTTGAAAATGAACCGGCACTGAATCCGCAATTTCTTGAATTGGCAAACGTGGTGTTGACGCCGCATATTGGCAGCGCCACCCGCGCGACACGGTTGGCCATGGCCAACCTGGCGGCAAAAAATATCAGCGCCGCGTTGAATGGGCAAAAACCGCCGAATTGGTTGAATGCCGGTTAGTTTGACCGCGCTGTTCGTTGTCCAAGTTTATGGGGCTGGCGCCGACAAAAACGTCGTAGCGCACGATTTATCTTAAACATTTTTCACTCGGAGCTTCAACATGAAAATTGCATTTCTCGGTCTTGGTGT